>NZ_LWGH01000743.1:0-28220 GCF_001635395.1 Sulfitobacter sp. HI0129
AGGTGGGTGCGGATGTCCTGGCCCGTGGGGCCAGCGCGGCCGACGCGCTGGTCGCCGTTCAGGCAATGTTGGGGCTGGTCGAGCCGCAGTCTTCGGGTCTGGGCGGCGGGGCCTTTCTGGTATGGTATGATGCGGCCAGTGGCGAACTCACGACGCTGGACGGGCGGGAGACTGCTCCGCTCGAAGCGACTCCGCGGCTGTTTCAGGACGATGCGGGTGAGCCGTTGAAATTCTTCGATGCGGTTGTCGGGGGCCTGTCGGTCGGCACGCCCGGCACACCCGCGCTGATGGAGGAAGCGCACCGGCGTTGGGGCACGCTCGACTGGGCGTCTTTGCTGGCACCAGCGGCCCGCATGGCACGGAGCGGTTTCGCCGTATCGCCGCGCCTTGCCGGGCTGGTCGCCGACGATGCCGAACGTCTGGCTTCCGCGCCCGCTACGGCGGCATATTTCCTGCCGGGCGGCCTGCCGATCGAGGCGGGGGCGACCTTGCTGAACCCGGCTTATGCCGAAACTCTCGACGCGCTTGCGGAAGGCGGTTCGGCGGCCTTCTACACCGGCCCCATCGCCGAGGATATCGTGGCGACAGTGCGCGGTGCGGCCAACCCCGGCGTGCTTTCGGGGGTGGATCTTTCGATTTACGCGGTGAAGGAGCGGGCCGCCGTATGCGGACCCTATCGGGGCCATGAGGTCTGCGGCATGGGCCCGCCGTCTTCGGGGGCCGTGGCGGTTGGGCAGATACTGGGCCTTCTCGAACCCTATGACCTGAGCGCCGGACCCGGGGATCCGCAGGTACGGCGGCTCATCGGGGATGCCTCCCGGCTCGCCTTCGCGGACCGGGGCCGCTATCTGGCCGACAGCGATTTCGTTCCGGTTCCCGTCTCCGGGCTGTTGGACGCCGAATACCTCGCCTCGCGTACGAAACTGCTGGAAGGATCGGGCAGCCTTGCCGAGGTTGAGGCGGGGGAGCCGGCCTTTGACCATGCCCTGCTCTGGGCCGATGATGCCTCTATCGAACTGCCGTCGACCTCCCATATCTCCATCGTCGATGCGGCGGGCAACGTGGCCAGCATGACGACCACGATCGAGAACGGCTTTGGCTCGCGTCTCATGGTGCGGGGGTTCCTGCTGAATAACGAGCTTACAGATTTCTCATTCCGCAGCCATGAGGATGGCCGCCCCATCGCCAACCGGGTGGAGCCGGGCAAACGCCCGCGTTCCAGCATGGCGCCGACCATCGTGATGAAAGACGGCGCGCCCGTTCTGGCGCTGGGCAGCCCCGGCGGGAGCCGCATCATCGGCTACGTGGCCGAGGCGATCATGGGAGTAGTCGACTGGGGCTACGACGTGCAAGAGGCCTCCGCCCAGCCCCATGCGGTCAACCGCTTCGGCGCCTATGATCTGGAGGAGGGCACAGCCGCGGCAGAGCTTGCCGAACCGCTGGCCGCCATGGGGTTCGAGACGAACCTGAGGGCGCTGACGTCGGGGTTGCATATCATATCCATCGGCGATGACCTGCGGGGCGGCGCCGATCCGCGCCGCGAAGGCATCGCGATGGGGGACAGGCCGTGACGGCCGCTATGGGAGAGGCGGAAGTGAAACGCAACGAGAGCGGCATCGCGAGCGCTTCGGGGGTGCTGAAGCAGCGGTTCGGTGAACGGTTCCAGACGGGCGAGGCGATTCGCTCGCAGCATGGCCATACCACCACATGGATCCCCACGCAGGCGCCCGACGCGGTGATCTTTGCACGCTCCACCGAGGAGGTGGCCGAGATCGTTCGGACCTGTGCCGAGCACCGGGTGCCGGTCATTCCCTTCGGCACGGGCACCTCGCTCGAAGGTCATGTGAACGCCCCGGCGGGCGGCATCTGCATCGACCTTTCGGAGATGAACGCCGTTGTCGCGGTCAACGCAGGCGATCTTGATTGCCGGGTCCAGCCCGGGGTCACGCGGCAGGAGTTGAACACGCATCTGCGGGACATGGGGCTGTTCTTTCCCATCGATCCCGGCGCCAATGCCTCGCTCGGCGGAATGGCGGCAACGCGGGCGTCGGGCACCAACGCGGTGCGATACGGCACGATGAAGGACAATGTGCTGAGCGTCGAGGCGGTGATGCCGGACGGCAGCGTCGTGCGCACCGGCCAACGGGCGCGAAAATCATCGGCGGGCTACGATCTGACCCGATTGCTGGTGGGGGCCGAAGGCACGCTGGGCGTGATCACGGAACTGACCCTGCGGCTTCAGGGGATACCGGAATCCATCTCTTCCGCGCGGTGTTCCTTTCCCAGTGTCCGGGCCGCCTGCGAAGCGGTGATGGCCGTGGTGCAGTATGGGTTGCCGGTCGCACGGATCGAGCTTCTGGATGCGCAGACAGTGGGCGCGATCAACGCCCACTCTGGCCTCGATCTGCCTGCCACACCGCTGTTGCTGCTGGAATTTCATGGCACCGAGGCGGGCGTCGTCGAACAGGCAGAGATCTTCGGTGACCTCGCATCGGAGGTCGGCGGCACCGGGTTCGAAGCCGTGACCCGGGCGGAGGACCGCAACCGCCTGTGGCAGGCCCGGCACGATGCCTATTGGGCGATGCTGGCGCTTCGCCCCGGCTGCAAGGCGGTGGCCACGGACGTTTGCGTGCCCATCTCGCGCCTTGCTGAGGCGGTGGTGGCCGCGCAGGACAAGGCAACGGAACTCGGGCTCATCGCCCCTATCGTGGGCCATGCGGGTGACGGGAATTTCCATGCCTCCTTGCTGTTGGACATGGAAGACGAGCAGGAGGTGCGGCATGCCGAGGATTACGTCAGTTGGCTGGCCGACCTGGCGATTTCGATGGAGGGCACCTGCACCGGCGAACATGGCATAGGGCAGGGCAAGCAGGCCTATCTGAGCCGCGAGCTTGGCGATGCAGTCGATGTGATGGGCAAGATCAAACATGCGCTCGATCCGCAGAACATCATGAATCCGGGCAAGATCCTTTCATCCGCGACCTGACGTCGTTTTTCGGCAGTCGTCTTGTTGCTCGGCTCGATAACCTCACAGTTGAAATTGGGGGGAGAAACGCATGAAGGCTGAGATCGTTTCGGGCATCGCGGAGGGACAGGACCGGCAGGAAGGCACGCTGGAAGCGCATTATTACCTCGATCCCGCGGTGACGGAGGCCGAAAAACGTCACCTGCTTCATGAGACATGGCAATTTGCTTGCCACGAAAGCGATGCTTCGGCACCGGGGGACTTCTACAGCTTCACCATTCAGGATCAGGATTATTTCATTGTCCGTACACAGGACGGAGAGTTGAGATGTTTCGCCAATGTCTGCCCGCACCGGGGCCATCGTCTTGTTGAAGGGCATGGTAACAAGAGCCGCATAACCTGCCCGTATCATGCCTGGACGTTCGGCCTTGACGGAGCGTTGCGCGGGGCGCGCGGACTGTCCCGTCGCTCTGGGGATTTCGACAGGTTCAAACTGATCCCGATCGCGCTCGACAATCTGGCGGGGCTGCTGTTCATCAACCCGGGGAATAATGCGGCGCCATTGCGGGAATATGCCCCGGGGTTGGAAGGGCAGCTTCTGCGGGCCTGTCCAGAACTCGCGCGCTATGTCCCGAACCGGGAGGGCGCGGAATTCGGCCATACGTACATATGCGAGTCCAACTGGAAGGTCATGTTGGACAATTACCTCGAATGTTACCACTGCCAGACGGCGCATCCCGATTTCAACGAGATGATGGCCATCCCGGACAGCCGCTTTTCACTGTTCCCGAACTTTACCTATCAGGAGGCACCCACCAAGCGGAAAGCCGATAACCGGGCTTTTCCGCTCGACCTCGACCACGACGTTCTGGTGGGAACCTTCTGGTGGCTCTTCCCCAACATTACGCTGGGGCGATTTCCCGGCACGCAGAACTTTTATGTCTCTCGGTTCGATCCATTGGGGCCGGGGCGGACATCGCGCTATACCCTCTCGCTGAAACCTGCCCGGCCTACCGACGCAGGTGCGGAGGAGCGCGATCGCCTGCGGTCGGTCTGGACCACCAAAGTCGTTTCGCAGGAAGACAGGGCACTATGCGAGAACGTGCAGCGCGGCATGGCACAGCGGGGGTTTCAGCACGGATGGTACGTGACCGACCCGGAGGATCATGGCATTTCCGAACTTGCGATGCGCCATTTCCACGGGCTGTACCGCGCATGGGCGGCGGATCACGCGCCGCGGCCCGTGACTGCATAGCCTGACCCCCTGCGCCGACGAAGCGAGCATGAACATGAGCTTGCACCGATTGTCCGAAGTCGGTTTTCAGCCATGACAAGTCGGCGGTTGGGCGCGGTTTTCCCGCCGCGCCTCTAAAAGGGGGCAAGTTGCTTGCAGGGAGTCGGGAAATGAAAACGCAGGTCAAGGCGCTCGTCGTGGGCGGGGGCGCGGTCGGTACGTCGATCGCCTATCATCTGGCGCGCGCGGGCTGGGAAGATGTCATGCTGCTGGAGCGGGACGAACTCACCTCCGGCTCCACATGGCACGCGGCGGGTCTGCTGCCCTATTTCAACATGTCCTATGCCACGACGCATATCCACGACTATTCCATCAAGTTCTACAAGACCCTCGAGGAAGAAACCGGGCTGAACGCGGGCTTTGCCGTGGTGGGCAACCTGCGCATGGCCCAGACGGATGAGCGCATGGATGAATACATGCTCTATGCCTCCACCGCCGAGACATGCGGCGTGCCCTACGAATGGCTTACGCCCGAACAGATCAAGGCGAAATGGCCGCTGATCCGGACCGAAGACCTCAAGGGTGCGCTCTACCACCAGACCGACGGCTACATTAACCCGGCGGATGTGACCATGGCGATGGCCAAGGGCGCGCGCCAGCGCGGCGTGGCGATCGAGCGGAAGTGGCAGGCCGATGCCTTCCACTGGAACGGCGAGGCCTGGGAGGTCACCTGTTCCAAGATGATCGAAAAGGGCGGGAACCTCGTGCCCTCCGACGAACAGATCGTCATCACCGCGGAACATGTGGTCACCGCCAGCGGCAACCACGCGCAGCGCACCGCGAAGATGCTGGGTATCAAGATGCCGGCGATCCCGGTCGAACATCAGTTCATCGTAATGGATCAGGACCCCGAACTGGTGAAGTTCCGCCGCGAAGAGGGCAATGTCGAACATCCCGTGATCCGCGACGCCGATGCGCAAAGCTACGTGCGGGAGGAACGCGGCGGCTGGATCCTCGGCGTCTATGAAAAGGGCGCGCCCGCCCGCTTTGAATATGGCGTGCCCGACAGCTTCCGCGCCGATCTGTTCCAGCTCGATCTCGACCGGATCGAGGATCAGTACATGGCCATGAACCACCGCATCCCCTCGGCGGAAGACTGCGGTCTGAAGGACGATTTCAACGGGCCGATCTGCTACACGCCCGATGGCAACCCGCTGGTGGGTCCTGCGCCCGGCCTGCGCAACATGTGGCTGGCCGAAGGCTTCTCTTTCGGGATCACCGCAGCGGGCGGCACCGGCTATTATCTCGCGCAGCTCATGGTCGACGGTGAGGCGGAGATCGATATGGCATCGCTCGACCCCAAGCGCTACGGCGACTGGATGACCACCGAATTCGCCGCCCGCAAGAACGAGGAGGCCTACGAACACGTCTATATCCTCCACCACCCCGACGAAGAGCGCCCCGCGTGCCGGCCCTTGCGCACATCGCCCGCCTATGACCGTCAGGCCGCCCGAGGCGCGCAGTTCGGCTGGGTCAACGGTTGGGAACGCCCCAATTATTTCGCGCCCGAAGGGTTTTCCGACCACGACAGCCGCAGCTTCCGGCGCGGCAAATGGTGGCAATACGCGGTGGAAGAAGCCAAGGCGATCCGCGAGGGCGTGGGCCTGATCGATGCCACCGCCTTTACCAAACACCTCGTGAAGGGGCCGGGTGCTACGCAGTTTCTTGACTGGTTTACCTGCAATAAGCTGCCCTCGGTCGGGCGGATCAACCTGACCTATGCGCTGACCGGCGCGGGCACCACCCGCACGGAATATACCATCGTCCGTCTGGCGCAGGATGAATATTACCTCGTTTCCGCCGGGGCATGGACGGCATACGATTCCGACTATCTGCGCAAGGCGATTGCGGACAAGACGCCGGAGTTCGGCTATATCGAATGCCACGACGTGACCACGCAATGGGGTGTCTTCGCCATAGCGGGGCCCAAATCGCGCGACGTGTTGAACGAGGTTGTGAAAGACGCCGACCCATCGACCGTACTGTCGAACAAGCGCTTCCCCTGGCTCACCATGCGCAACATCGAACTGGGCATGTGCCCGGTTCGCGCGATCCGGGTGGCCTACACCGGCGAGTTGGGGTGGGAGCTTCATCACCCCATCGAGATGCAGAACTACCTTTTCGACCTCTTGGAAAAGGCGGGCGAAAAGCACGGCATGAAGCTGGTGGGTGCCCGGGCGCAAAACTGGCTGCGGCAGGAAAAGAGCTACCGCGCCTTCGGCAACGAACTGGGCCGCGATGCCACACCGTTGGAGGCCGACTTGCCGCGTTTCGTCGACATGAACAAGGATTTCCATGGCAAGCAGGCGATGGCAGACCATGGCATTCGCGCCAAATGCGTGACCCTGCTGATCGATGGCCCCGATGACGCCGACCCATGGGGGCGCGAGGTGCTCTACGCGGGCGACACGCGCACTGGCCGCCTGACCTCCGGTGGCTACTCCGTCGCTTTCGGCAAGAGCATCGGCATGGGCTACGTCAAGCCGGAGCACGCCGAGGTCGGGACCAAGCTGATGGTAAAGATGTTCGACCGGCTCTGGGACGCTGAGGTGGTCGAAGACAGCCCCTATGACCCGAAGAACACGACCATCCGCCAAGACGGCTGACCGCGCTCATTGAAAAGGGGCGCCGCTTTCGCCGCGCCCCTTCAACCTTTTACAAATACTCAAATCTCACGTTGGCCCCCGCGCATCGCAGCGGGGAAGGCGCGGACGGCACGTCAGAGGCGCCGCTGGGTAAGCCAGATGACCCAGTCGTCCGCACTGCCCGAAAACGCATTGAGGTCGATATCACCTCCCGCGCCGGGCACGATGCCGGTCGAACTGTACTGCCAGAAACGCCACGGTTTGCCGGTGTAAACCTGCTCCGGTGTCTTGGCGGTGGAGCGCAGCCAGAATTCATACCCCTCAAAGGCGGAAAGCTCGTTCTCCCGGTAGAATTTCGGAGTGGTGTAGATGATGGGCCGCTGGCCGTAATGGGCGGTCACGAGGGTCAGGAACCTGCGCATCTCGTCCTGAACCACATCGGCGGGGGGCCGCCGGTGGGCGCAGGTCGGGGAAAAGGGGTTCCATTCCATATCGAGCAGGGGCGGCAGGTCCCCCGGTGTCTTCGGGACATTCGCGATGAACCAGCGCGCCTGGTCCTCGGGCGAGGTGCAGAAATAGTAGAAGTGATAGGCCCCGCGCGCGACCCCGGCGGACAGCGCGCCGTTCCAGTGATCGTCGAACATCACGTCGCGGCGGTCCCCGCCTTCCGTGGCTTTGATGAAGGCGAAGTTGACCCCGGCCTCGCGGGCCGCGACCCAGTCGATGCTGTCCTGAAACCGCGCCACGTCGATGCCATGCACGGCGTAGCGTGCGGGGGTGGGTTCGGCGAATTGCGCCGGGTTGCGATCCCCGAAAAGCGGTGGGGTCACGCTGCCCAGCCGCGGGACAGGATCGGGACCTGCCGCACAGCCCGCGAGAAGGACAGCAAGCCCAAGCGCAAGACGGCGCGGGGAAAGGATACTCGTAATACTCATGAAGGGGGGTTCCGTGCTATGAGGGCAAGGTTGTTCGCGGGCATGTCGACCCGGTCGATGGGGCTCAACGCAGCATCGCTGAGCAGGCGCACGATGTCGAGATCGTCCTTGTAGCCGCTCGTCGGATCGGCGGTCCGAAGCTCCGCATCGAACTTGCGATCTCCTTCGCTGATCAGCGCCCCGCCACGTCTGAACGGGCCATAGACAATCAGGCTTCCCCCCGGTGCCAGAGCCCGGGCGGTTTCGGTGATGATCCTGCGGACATCCGACATCGGCAAGAGGTGAAACAGGTTGACGACAAGCACCAGCTGCTGCGGTTCGAGATCCTTGGACCACCCCGGTTGCGCCGCATCCAGCGGCAGCGCAGGCAGGATGTTGGTCAGCCCGGAGGCCGCGACATGGGCGTCGATGCTGTCGCGCCGCGCCGGGTCGATGTCGCTGGGCTGCCACTGCAGGCCGGGCAGGGCGGTGCCGAAATGAACGACGTGTTCACCGGTGCCGCTGGCAAGCTCAAGCGCCGCGCCGGCGGTGGGGCCATGTGCCAGCAGCAGTTCGGTCAGCGGCTTCGCGTTGCGTGCCGCGGCGGGGGCATACATCCGCCGGTCGCTGCCGGTCTGCGCCACGCTGGCGCTGGGCGGCAGCTTTCGGCTCACTGTCGCAGCCGATCGGGCGTCAATTGGGCTACTATATCTGGAGGAAGCGCCGGTGTTCTGCCGAAGGTGAGTGCCGCCAGCAAGGCCGAGGCCGCGGGAGCCGTCTGGAACCCATAACCGCCTTGGCCCGCGCACCACAGAAAGGATGGCTCCGCCGGGTCGGGGCCCAGCACCAGCGTCCGGTCCGGGGCAAAACTGCGCAATCCGGCCCAGGAGGTCAGCAACCGCGTGACCGGCGTGGTCACTACCTCTTCGTAGCGGGCCAGCCCTTCGGCAAGCACCATGTCATCGGCCCAGGCATCGTGGGGCTCTACCGGGTCTTCATCGGCGGGAGAGACCAGAAGCGCGCCCGCGTCGGGCTTGGCGTACCAGCTTTCGCCCACGCCGAAGAACATCGGCCAGGACGCCGGATCATGCCCCCCCGGTGCAGGCAGGCGCGCCATGGAACGCCGATGCGGCACAATGCCCAAGAGCGCGATACCGGCCATCGCCGCCAATGCATCGGCCCAAGCGCCGCCCGCGTTTACCACGTGCCGCGCGGTGTAGCGGGCCGCTGTCGTGCTGACATGCCACGCCCCGTCCTGCCGGTCGATACCCGTGACCTCTGCCCCGGTTTCCACGCGCCCCCCGTTTGCCTTCAGTTGACGGACGAAATCCTGCAGCATCCGGTCGGTGTCGATGTCATAGGCCGCTTCATGGTAGGCGGCGTCGGAGAGTTTGCCGGTATCTATCACCGGCACCAGCTTTTGCGCCTCGTCGAGGGTGATGCGCGTGACGCCCATGGTTTGCGCATCGGTGTCGAAAGCCTCCCGCTCATGGGGGCGGCCGAGGATCAGCAGCCCCCGGGGGCTGAGATAGCCGCCATTTGCTTCGAAGTGGTATTCCGCGCTGGCCCTGTTCAGGGCGATGGTGCTGGGCTTGCCGTAATTCTGTTCGAACAGCGCGGCGGAGCGACCGGATGCGTGATAGCCGAGTGCTGTTTCCCGCTCCAGCACCAGAACTTCCGCCTTTTCCGAAAGTCGGGCCGCCGCAGAGAGACCGGCGATCCCGCCGCCGATGACGATATAGTCGATCATTCCACTTCCTCGCTCCGGTCGGTGGCGGGGGGCGGGGGTGGCACCAGTGCGTTCAGTTGAACCAGCAAATCCGGGGGGAGTTGCATCTGCATTGCAGCAAGCGACGGAGCAAGCTGGTCGATGTCGCGGGCCGAGATGATGGGCATGGGCGCCGCTTCGTGCGCCGCCACCCAGGCAACGGCAAGTGTCGCAGGGTGGTGACCGCTTTCCCGGGCAATCTTTTGCAACTCAATCGCGGCGTCATAAAGGGCCGTATCCGCGTAGCGGGCGGCATAGCGCGGATCCTGTTTCAGCCGACCGTCCTCACCGCGCCCGTATTTGCCTGTCAGCAAACCGCCACCCAGAGGCGAATAGGGCGCAACATCGATCCCGAGCGCTTGCGCCATTGGCAGAATCTCGACCTCCGCCTGCCGTTTGACGAGGTTGTACATGGGCTGGATGACCGAAATCGGCAGGTCGTGGCGGGCCGCGATATGCTGGGCGTGGACGACCTGCCACGCGGCGAAGTTCGACAACCCCGCGTAGCGGATGCGCCCCAGATCCTTCAGCTCCGCCAAGGCGGCCATGCTTTCCTCCAACGGGGTGTCAGGATCGAAGCGGTGCAGGTAGAGAACGTCGAGCGTATCGATCCCAAGACGCTGCCGCGAAGTGTCGACGGATGCGAAAAGCGCGTCGTGGCTGGCGGGCGGCTCATAGGCCGCCTTGGTCGCGATGATGAGCGCGTCCCGACGTTCACCGATCATCGTGCCCAGCAGCGTTTCCGCCGCGCCATCGGTATAGAGATGGGCGGTGTCGAAATGGTTTATTCCCGCTTCGACGCAGGCATCGAACATCTCACGCGATTGCCGCGCATCGGCCCGGCCGCCGAACTGCATGGTGCCGAAGGCGAACCGGCTTGCGGCACTGCCGTCGGGGCTGGTCAAGTTGTTGTTCATGCTGGGATTGGTCGCACCTTGAACAGCGTAGTGCAACAACGAAGGTCGCCAACGGACCTATCCAGAAGGATAGGTCGGGGCGGTGCGACCAATCCGCTTCCGTTAACCTATGCAGGGGGCAGCGGTTGTGGTGATCCCTTCCAACTGGGCGAGGACCGTTGCCGTGGTCTCCTGCCGGGTTTGCAGCTTCAGATAGGACGCGATCGCATCGAACCTTTGCTGATCCATGCCGGTGGCAACGATCATGTGGCCAACGCCATCATCCGTGGACCATGCCGCGATCTCCTCCCCGTTGGCGCGGGCCTCGCGGCTCTGATCGAATGAGCCTCGAAAATAGGAAAGTCGGCAACCATTAAGCCCGGCGTAATGGGCGATGCTGCCCTCTTCTGTCTCCTTGAAGGTAACGGGCGTCAGGTTCGCCGCGGATAGATCCGGGGTATTCACATCCGACAGCGCCGAGACGGAGCGCATGTCATTGCCCTCTACTGAGTAGGTCTGGCTGGCGAATTCCGCATGCAGATCGAAAACGCTCGGTTCAGCCAGGAACCTCGGTCCGAGCATCGCCGCTATTGCGATGGTTGCCGCCAATATCCCGGCTGTCAGCCAGATCACCGGCCGCCGATTGTTGTTCGCGGGGGCGGCCGCCTGCACCGGCGCCGCCGGACGGAGGGAGCCGAGGCTTTTTGATATCCCGGCGATGTCGTTCAGAGCCGCATCAAGCGACGGCTCTGCCTTCAGGCGGCGCTCGACCGCGCGGCGCTCCGCCTTGCCCAGTTCACCGTCGTGATAGGCGTTGATCAGTTCCCAGTCTTTTTCGTTCAGCTCGGTCATCTGCTTTGCTTCTTCTCGTCTTCGCTCGTTCGCGATCCTTCCACCAGGATCAAAAGCGCCTTGCGCGCCCGGCTTATGCGGCTCATCACGGTTCCGTTCGCCACTTCCATCACCTTCGCGGCCTCCGCGTATTTCAGCCCCATGATATCCACGAGGAAGAGAACCTCCCGCATATCGGTTGACAGTTTTTCAAAGGCCAAACGAACCAGAACGTCCCGGGCGGCGTCGGTCGTGGCCGTCTCTTCAGATAGACGTTTCTCGGCGGCAAAATATTCCCTGCGGACACGTTTTTTCCGCAGCTCGTCGTAATGCAGGTTGCGAATGACCCGGAACATCCAGGGCCGAAGCGCATCGGGGCCATCGGGCCTGCTCTCGCTCCTGAGCGCCCGTTCCACGGCGTCCTGCACCAGATCCTCGGCATCACTGGCAGAGGCGCAGATAGCCTTTGCATAGGCCCGAAACTCGGGCAGCAAATGTTCGATATGCATGGGCGAAGGCATGCCGAAAGATACTGAGATTTCAGGCTTCCGCAAACGGTGATCGCGGGTGAGAGAAAAGGGAGCCGGGATGTAGGTTCGGCTGTGCCATTCGCGTCTATCGACATGCGGCACAATATCACCATTCTGGCGATCCCGGGAGGACTCGAACCCCCAACATCCTGATTAGAAGTCAGGTGCTCTATCCAGTTGAGCTACGGGACCGTGATGCCTTGTTAGCGCCTTGCCATAGGGGACGCAACGGTTGGTGGTTACTGGCCCGGGCCATCTGCGGTGATTGAGGTTGCGGTGTCTGCTTCGAGTGCACTGACCATGGCGGCCACGGTGCGCAGGTCTTCGCGGAAGCGGGCCGTTTCGGCATCGCGGCTCGCGTCGGATGCCTGCCGCAGCAGAAAGGCCGGGTGCACGGTTATGAAGACCGGAATACCGGCGGTGCCCTGTTCGACCGTGCCGCGCCTGCGGGTGATATTCTTGCCGTTTCCCGTCAGCGCCAAGGCAGCCGTCGCGCCGAGGGCGATCAGGAGTTTGGGTTTCACCTGTGCGATTTCCCTGTCCAGCCACCAGCGGCAGTGATTCACCTCGCTCGTGTTCGGGCTTTGATGGATGCGCCGTTTGCCACGCGGCTGGAATTTGAAGTGTTTGACCGCATTGGTGACATAGGTCGCCTGACGGTTCAGCCCCACCTCCCGCGCTACCGCGTCGAAGGCTTGCCCCGCAGGGCCGATGAAAGGGCGACCGGCGAGGTCTTCCTTGTCGCCCGGTTGTTCGCCCACGATCATCAATGTGGCGTCTTCGGGCCCCGCGCCGGGGACCACCTGCGTCGCATTCTCATAGAGCGGGCACAGGCTGCAGCCCTTCATCTGGGCAGTGAGCGCATTCAGGCTGTCCGCCGGAGGGGTGCTTTCCGCCGATGCCTCTGGAAGCCGGTGAAGAATGCGTTCTGCGCGGAGAGGGGGAAGGGTGGGTGCGCTTTCCTGGATCTGCCGCATGCGGTTTTCCGCGTCTGCGATGAGGCCGGGGATCAGTGCCGCTTCCGGCAGGTTCTTCCAGTATTTTTTTGGCATCTCGGCCTGCATCGCCTTGGTTTTCAGACGCGCCGGATTGAAGATGTTGGCGTAGTAGGTGCGCCACAATTCCTCGGTTTCGTCTTCGAGCGACAGGGGCGCACTGGGGATCGCTCTTTGCTCCAACACGCCATTCCTGAGAGTTGTGGTGACTTCCGGCGTCACGATGGCCCAGTCCATGTCTGAAAACCGCCGGCTGAAAAAACCCGCCACAAGTTCCTCGATCCTGTGATCCGGTTCGAACCACGACAGGAACTGTCGCCGGCCCGTATTTTCCCCCGGCACCTTTCGGAAACGCACGAAAGCTTTCATCTTGTGCATGTCGCGGCGGATGTTCTTGGCGATTTCTTCGGCCCGCTGAACATCCGCATCGGCACGGTTGGATAGCAGCCGGGGTTCCGACGAAAGGCGAAGCAGCAGCCGGTAGAGCAGGAAAAAAACACCGGGTTCACGGCTCGCACAGACTTGGCGCGCGAGATCGGGGAAGGACTTGGGTACGTTCAGCACTGCATCTGGTCGCGGTGTCGGCGGCGCGGCCCCGCCGAAAAGACCGGGCGCCTCGCCTTCAAGGGTCCACTCCACCTCCTCAGCACGCGCACCGCCCAGGGCGAGGGTGCGGGCATGGTTGCGCCAGGCATCGAAGGTTCCGAGGCGCGGCAGCTCGACCCGGTACATCAGAAAAGCTGAAGCTGTTCAGGCGGCGGGGCGAAACGTGCCCGGAGGTTCGCGGTATCCGTCAGCCTGCCGGGGTGCCAGTCACGCGTGCTGATGAAGGGTTTGGCTTTCTTGACCAAGGCACCCAGCCGCCGCAGGTCATCATATCCCAGCGAGCCGCTCCGACGGGCGGCGAGGATACGGGAAACCGATTTCGTGCCGAGGCCCGGCACCCGCAGCAGCAGATCACGGGAGGCGGTGTTCACATCGACGGGAAAGCTCCCCCGGTTGGCGAGCGCCCACGCCAGTTTCGGGTCGATATCCAGATCGAGCATGCCCGAACCGGCGTCCGGGGCGATTTCAGCAGCGTCGAAGCCGTAGAACCGCAAAAGCCAATCCGCCTGATAGAGCCTGTGTTCCCGCGCGAGGGGCGGCTTGATCAGCGGCAGTTTCGCCGTGCTGTCGGGGATGGGCGAAAACGCGGAATAATACACCCGCTTCAGCTTGTAGGACGAATAGAGGCGGATAGAGCTTTGCAAAATGGTTCGGTCGTCGGCCCCGTCGGCGCCCACGATCAACTGGGTCGACTGCCCGGCGGGGGCGAATTTCGGGGCGCGCTTTCCGGTGTGGGATGTCTCTTTCGCCTCTTCCTTGCGCAGGCGGACATTGCTCATGGCGCGGCGGATCTCATCCGGGTTCTTTTCAGGCGCATAGGTCTTGATGCCTGCATCCGTCGGCAATTCGATGTTCATCGACAGCCGGTCGGCCAGCAGGCCTGCTTCCTCGATCAATTCGGGGGATGCGTCGGGGATGGTCTTGAGGTGGATGTAGCCGCGGAAATTATGCGTCTGACGCAGCTCCCGCGCGATGCGCACCATGTCCGACATCGTCTGGTCCGGCGATCGGATGATGCCAGAGGACAGAAACAGCCCCTCGATATAGTTGCGGCGATAGAATTCGGTGGTGAGATGGACGACTTCCTCCACCGAGAAGCGGGCGCGTTCGACGTTGGATGACACCCTGTTCACGCAATAGGCGCAATCATAGATGCAGAAGTTCGTCATCAGGATTTTCAGCAGACTGATGCAGCGACCGTCCGGCGCATAGGCGTGGCAGATGCCTGAGCCTTCGGTGCTACCGAGGCCCTTGCCATCTGCGCTATTGCGTTTCGTCGTGCCGGATGATGCGCAGCTTGCGTCATACTTTGCGGCATCGCTCAACAGGGCGAGCTTTTGTTGAAGGTTCATTTTTCCCATGTGTTCATGATATGTTCACGAGTAGGCCTCGGCAACTCAGTCAGTTTGTCACAGTTTAAGTTTCTGCCGATTGTTGTACGCCCGGTTAAGCAGTGGGCGCGGGGAACCGGAAAGTGCAGGGCTGCGTTCAGCAATATGAATATATCACGCCCCCTCCGCCTCGCCGCTGTCTGTACCCTGATCTCCGCTTCTTTCGCTCATGCCGAAGAAGTCGGGAAAGTCGATGTCGACTGGTTGGGCAATGACATCGTGGTGGAGGCTGTTTCCGACCCCAAGGTCGAAGGTGTGACATGCCATCTGAGCTATTTTGAGCGGGGGCTGATCGACCGCCTGCAAAAGGGCAACTGGTTCGAGGATCCGTCGAACTCCTCCATCGCCTGCCGTCAGACAGGGCCCATCACGATCGGCGATATCGATCGCGGGGAGGAGGGGGAGGACGTGTTCAGCGAAAGACGTTCGATTATCTTCAAGACGCTTCGGGTCAAGCGGATTTTTGACGAGACGAACCAGACGCTGATCTACATCAGCCACGCGCGGGACGTGCAAAACGGTTCCGCCAAGATGTCGATGTCTACCGTGCCGCTCTTCGGTTCCGGTGCAACGGAATAGCTTTCCCTAAGTCATTTTTGCTGCGGGCGATCCTGCCTTTTTCAGCGCGGTCGAAAGGCCGCGAACCCGCCGCAGGCGGAAGGCCGCACAACCCTGCTTTGGCCCTTCACCTCGCCTTGCGCGGGGTTTTTCATGCGTTACCATGGCGAAAAATCAGAAGGCAGACCGATGGGACGGCAGTACATGACATCTTCGCGCAGGACGTTTCTCTTGGGGGCGGCGGCCCTTGGGCTGGGGGCCTGTTCTTCCGCGTCCGCAGTGGGCTCCGGGCCTGCCTTGACACCGCCTGCGGGCCTTCCCGACGATCTGCGTCCCGTGCCCAACGCGGCTTACGACGCCTGGGTTGCGGCCTTCAGAACACGGGCCGCGGGGCAGGGGATCTCGGCTGAAACGCTTTCGCGCGCCTTCGCGGGCACGGGGTATCTGCCCGGTGTCGTCCGGCGGGACCGTAACCAGACAGAATTCACCCGGACGCTCGAAGACTACCTCGCCATCGCTGCATCGGACGAACGGGTCACGAAGGGCCGCGCGGCTTTCGCGCGCCACCGGAACACGCTGGCGGCAATCGAAGGCCGCTATGGCGTCGCGCCCGAAATCGTCACGGCGATCTGGGGGTTGGAAAGTTATTACGGAGAGCGGCGCGGGGATGTGCCTGTCATCTCGGCAACCTCCACGCTGGCGTTCGATGGCCGGCGGGGCGCGTTCTTTGAAAAACAGCTGATTGCCGCGCTGAAGATCCTTCAGAACGGCGATGTAAGCGCGCAGAACCTGACCGGCAGCTGGGCGGGCGCCATGGGGCACACCCAGTTCATCCCCACATCCTATCAGGCCTTCGCGGTGGATTTCGGCGGCGACGGGCGGCGGGATATCTGGTCGGAAGACCCCACCGATGCGCTTGCCTCCACCGCGGCCTACCTGTCGCGCAACGGCTGGACGCAGGGTCGCCGCTGGGGCGGCGAAGTGGGCACGATCCCTGCCGGGGCCGGGTCGGTGATCCAGCCGCAGGCAGGCGGGCCGAGCTTTGTGGTGACGTCGAATTTCGGTGCGATAAAGCGCTACAACAACTCCGATAAATACGCGATCGGCGTGGGGCATCTGGCAGATCGGATCGCCGGTGCCGGGCCGCTCACCGGGCGCTTTCCCCCCGATGCGGCAGGGATGACGATCGATGACCGGCGCGCGTTGCAACAGCGCCTGACCGCGCGTGGCTTCGATACCGACGGGACAGACGGGGTGATCGGCCCCAACAGTCGCAAGGCGATCAGCGCCTATCAGGCCAGCATCGGTCTGCCGGCCACGGGCGAGCCGTCGATGGAGCTACTGCGCAGTCTGAACTGACGCGCCGCCTGCAGGTTCCGTAGAGGCATCTTTTCCTTCTCGCAGGTGCGTATTGGCGCCGGGTGGGCTAGACTGTCGGTCGATCCGTCAGCCGAGGAGTATGCCCATGCAGGCCACCTTTACCGTCAACGGCACCGAGCGCCAGATCGATGTGCCGGAGGATATGCCCCTGTTGTGGGTCCTGCGGGACGAGCTGAAACTGACCGGAACGAAATACGGTTGCGGCATTGCGCAGTGCGGGGCCTGCACCGTGCATCTGGATGGCCTTGCGGTGCGCGCCTGTCAGGTCGCGGCACGCGAACTGGACGGGGCAGAGATCACCACCATCGAAGGGCTGGGCACCCCCGCGGCTCCGCATCCGGTGCAGGCCGCATGGATCGAGCATGAGGTCGCACAATGCGGCTATTGCCAGAGCGGCCAGATCATGCAGGCCGCATCGTTTCTGGACCTGAACCCCGCCCCGACCGACGAAGAGATCGATGCCGCCATGTCCGGCAACCTTTGCCGATGCGGCACCTACAGCCGGATCCGCGCTGCCGTGCATACCGCCGCTACCAAGATGGGGAGCTGAGGATGGAAAGATTGCGTCGCTATTCCCGCCGCGCCTTTCTGGTGAGTTCGGCTGCCGTTGCCGGGGGCGTGGCCTTTGGCGTTTATGCGGTGAACAGCCCGCCCGACAATCCGCTGCTGGCGGACCGGGGGGAGGGCGAGGCCGTGTTCAACCCGTGGGTCCGTATCGACGGGTCGGGCATCACGCTGATCACGCCGCACATCGATCTGGGCCAGGGGGCGATCCACGCCCAGGCCGTGTTGATCGCCGAGGAGATGGATCTCGAAATTGGCCAGTTCGCCACTTCTTTCGGCCAGCCCAGCAAGGCCTATTGGAACACCGCCATGGGGGCCGAGGGCGTGCCGTTCATGGCGACGGATCAAAGCTTTGCCGCGGAGTCCGCCCGCGCTGTTCTGGGCGGACTTACCAAGCTGATCGGATTGCAGGGAACCGGCGGCTCAACCACCATGCCGGACAGTTTCGACAAGCTGCGCAAGGCAGGTGCCACCGCGCGCGAAACGCTGAAACTGGCGGCCGCAGAGCGCACCGGCATCCCGCGCGAGGAGTTGAAGACGCAGGCGGGCGCCGTTCTGCTGCCCGACGGCAGCCGTATCGCCTATACCGATCTGGCGGCGGATGCGGCGATGCTCGATCCGGTGCAGGATGTGCCGCTGCGCGATCCTTCCGCCTGGCGCCTTATCGGCAAGCCCATGAAGCGTATCGACATCGTGGCCAAATCCACCGGGACGCTTGCCTATGGGATCGACCTCGAAAAGCCGGGGATGGTACATGCCACCGTGCGGACGAACCCGCGTCAGGGTGGCGGATTGCAGGGTTTCGACGACAGCGAGGCCCGCGCGGTTCCCGGTGTGCGCGACGTGCTGGAGATCACCGGCGGCATTGCCGTGCTCGCGGACAACACATGGGCCGCTTTCAAAGGGGCGGGAGCGGTGAAATACGACTGGGGTCCCGCGCCCTATCCGGCGGAGCAGGCTAACCACTGGCAAGCGCTGGAGGCATCCTTTACCGACGATTTGCTCGACAGCACATGGCGGGATGACGGGGACGTCGAAGCCGCGATGGAGGGCGCGGAAGTCGTGACGGCGGAATACCGGTCGCCCTATGTCGCCCATGCGCCGCTGGAACCGCTCAACGCGATCGTTCTGGTTGAAGACGACCTGGTGGAGATCTGGGCAGGCCATCAGCTGCCCCGGCAATTGCAGATCCTCGTGGGGGCGATCACGGGGCATGACCCGGAGCAGGTCATTTTCCACAACCAGTTCACCGGGGGCAGTTTTGGCCACCGGCTGGAGTTCGAATTCATCAAGCAAACCGCCGAAATCGCCAATCAGGTTCGGGGAACGCCGGTCAAAATGACCTACACCCGCGAAGAGGATTTCGCCCACGATTTTCCGCGCCATATCGCGATAGGCCGGGGGCGGGGGTTCGTGGCGGACGGAAAGGTTCAGGCGATGGATCTCTCGGTCGCGGCGCCTTCCGTGCTGGCTTCGCAGATGCAGCGTGCGGGCATCCCCGTGCCGGGGCCGGACATCCAGATCGCGGCGGGTGCATGGAATAATCCCTATCATCTGCCGAACTACAGGATGCGCAGCTATCGCGCCGCAGAACTGGCCCCCGTGTCATCCTGGCGTTCGGTAGGGTCGGTGGGCGCCGGCTTTGCCTTTGACAGCTTCCTCGATGAGTTGATCCACGCCGCCGGTGCCGACCCGATGGAGGAACGTATCCGGCTCATGGAGCATGACGTATCGCGCAAGGTGCTGGAGGCGGTTGCCGAAATGTCGGACTGGGGCAGCCCGCTGCCGCCGGGTAAAGGGCGGGGCGTGGCCTTTGTCGAAAGCTTCGCGGCCCCCGTGGCCGAGGTGGTGGAAGTGAGCGCGACCGAACGCGGCATCCGCATCGACAAGGTCTGGGTGGCCTGCGATGTCGGTACTATCGTCGATCCGGTGAACTTCGAGAACCTCGTGCAGGGGGGTGTCGTCTTCGGTCTTGGCCATGCGATCAATGCGCAGATTACCTACGCCGACGGTATGGCCGAGCAGACGAACTATCACGCCCACGAAGGCATGCGGCTCTATCAGTGCCCCGAGATCTTTGTGCGGGGCCTCGAGAATGGTGAGCAGGTCCGCGGTATCGGTGAGCCGCCGGTGCCGCCCGCCGCACCCGCGCTGGCGAATGCGATCTTTGCGGCGACCGGGCAGCGCATCCGCGAAATGCCTTTCGACAAGCATATCGATTTCATATGAGGTATCGTGCGGTAAATAGGTCCCTGACCAAGGCCGCCGCGCTGGCGGGTATGCTGGCGGCGGGCGCGGTCCTGGCAAAAGGCGCGGAGGTGCTGATCGAGCCGCCCGCGGCCGGTTCGGTCTCTGTCGAAGAGGGGCGCGCGGCCTTTGACCGGATGTATGATGTTGTCACCCACCCGCGCTGCGCCAATTGTCACGTGGGGGCCGAGAATGTCCCGATGTGGTATGGCGGCGCGGAGGGGCCGGCGCAGCCGCATGGTATGAATATCAACGCCGGGGAAAGCCGCATCGGGGCGGAGACTTTGCCCTGCGCGACATGCCACAGGGTGAATGAAACGCTGGACAACGACCCCCATGCGCCGCCCCAGGCCGGGCTGGAATGGCGGCTCGCCCCGGTTGAATTCGAATGGTTCGGTAAATCCCCGGCCGAAATCTGTGCCCAGCTTTCCGATCCCGACCGGAACGGCGGGCGGGACGCCCTTGGCCTTGCGGAACATCTGGTGGAGGATGCCGGGCACCGGGGCTTCGTGCTTTGGGGCTGGCAACCCGGCGGCGGGCGGGAACCCGCCCCCTACAGCCTGCAGCAACATGTGAACGACGTGCTGGCATGGGGCGCGGCGGGACAGCCCTGCCCGGACGGGACAACAGGACAGGATGCATCGCAATGACCCGAAGACAAAGACAGTTCCAAGCCGGTGCCCTTCTGCTGTTCGCGGCAGCGGCGGGCTATCTTCTGCTCCTCCTCATGGCTTTTTCCGGCTGGGCGATCTTCGCGATTGCTATGTCAGCCGCGCATTTCGCGCTGGGCCTTGGCGTCATGCGCGGCTGGCGCATCGCGGGCTATGGCGCTTTCGTGATCGCGCTGCTGGGCGCGGTGGTGACTTTCGGCGCGGCCCTGCCCGAAAGCGGGCTGCTGCGCCTTCTGTTCTGGATATTGCTGGGGGTCGAGGTCGTCACCGCGGCGCTGCTGCTGGGTCTGCTGTGGAACAACCCCCGGGCCGATTCAGTCTGAGCCATGTTTCAGCGCTACGCGGTCTATTTTACACCTGACGGCGAACTGGGCGCGGCGGGTGCCGCATGGCTTGGCCGGGACATTTTCAAAGGTGAGCCTGTCGCGCAGCCGGACCTTGACGGTCTCGACCTTCCTCGGCTGACGGAAAGACCCCGCCGCTACGGCTTCCACGCAACCATCGTGCCGCCGTTCCGGTTGCACCCCGATACGAGCGAAGCCGATTTGGGCCGCGCACTGGACGACCTGCGGGGCGAACTCAGTGCGATGCCACTATCCGGGCTACAAGTAACCTCTCTGGGGCGGTTTCTCGCACTCACCCTGCCGCGTGACGCGGCAACCACACCCAATGCATTGGCTGCCCGCGCGGTGGAGGCGTTTCACCCCCTGCGCACCCCGCTCGATCAGGCAGAGATCGACCGCCGCATGCGGCCCCATCTGACCAAGCGACAAGCCGCGAATCTGCGCCACTACGGCTACCCCCACGTGATGGAGGATTTCCGTTTCCACATGACCCTGACCGACCGCTTGGACGAGCCCCGGATCGCGACCCGCGCCGCGGAAAGCTGGTTCGGAGGGGTTCTTGCCACCCCCCTTCAGCTTTCGCATCTATCGTTAGTGGGGGAGGATACCGAGGGTCTCTTCCGCGTGCTGCAACAGGTCCCGTTGAGGGGATGACGCCGGCAGGCGGTGCAAGGTGGGATGGAGGAGATGGTGCTGTGAGAGAGGATTGAACTCTCGACCTCACCCTTACCAAGGGTGTGCTCTACCACTGAGCTACCACAGCATCGTGGGCGGCTGATTAGACGCATTCGGCTATCGGCGCAACCCTTATCTGGACGCCTGTCGCGGCCTGCGCTAGACAATTCCCATGGCAGAGGATACGGCCCCCAGAAAGACCCCGCGAAAGCCTTCGGCCCGCGAAGATCGGCTGAAGGCGGCGCTGAAGGCGAACATGGCGCGGCGCAAGGCACAGGCGCGCAAACGGGCCGCCCAGGACGATGGCGCGGGGGCATCCGGGCCGCAGCAGACAGGCACCGGTCCAGAGGACCGAAAACAGGAAGACTGAACGCGATGGATTCTATTCTGGTCAGGGGCAATGGCGCCCTTTCGGGCGAAATTCCCATTGCCGGTGCCAAAAACGCCTGCCTCGCGCTGATGCCGGCCACATTACTCAGTGAAGAGCCGCTGACGCTGACCAATGCGCCCCGTCTCAGCGACATTCGTACCATGACGGAACTGCTCTCATCGCTCGGGGCGGAGGTCACCTCGCTGCAAGATGGCAAGGTGCTGGCCATGGCGAGCCACGGGCCCATCAATACCCGTGCCGAATATGACATCGTGCGCAAGATGCGGGCCTCCAACCTCGTTCTGGGCCCGCTCCTTGCCCGCGAAGGCCATGCCGAGGTTTCGCTGCCCGGCGGCTGCGCCATCGGCGCGCGGCCCATGGACATCCATACCAACGGGCTGGAAGCGATGGGTGCGGAGATCGAACTGCGCGATGGTTATCTGCATGCCAAGGCCAAGGGCGGCAAGCTGAAAGGCGCGGTCATAGATTTCCCCTTCGCCTCGGTGGGTGCGACAGAGAATATCCTGATGGCCGCCACGCTGGCCCAAGGCACCACCGTGATCAACAACGCCGCGCGTGAGCCTGAAATCGTCGATCTCGCAAATTGTCTGCGGGCCATGGGGGCGCAGATTGAGGGCGACGGCAGCTCTTCGATCACCATCGAAGGGGTGGACCGGCTGCACGGGGCTACCCACCGCGTCGTTTCGGATCGGATAGAACTGGGGACGTATATGCTGGCCCCCGCCATCTGCGGCGGAGAGGTGGAATTGCTGGGCGGGCGGATCGATCTGCTGCAGGCCTTCTGCGAAAAGCTGGACGCGGCCGGGATCGAGGTTTCCGAAACCGACCGCGGTCTGAAAGTGGCGCGGCGCAATGGCCGCATTTCCGCGATCGATGTCACCACAGCGCCTTTTCCCGGGTTCCCGACGGATTTGCAGGCACAGATGATGGCGCTTCTCTGCACCGCGGAGGGCACATCGAAGCTCGAAGAAAAGATCTTCGAAAATCGCTTCATGCATGCGCCGGAACTGATCCGCATGGGCGCGCGTATCGACGTGCACGGGGGCCATGCCACGGTGCGTGGGGTCGAAAAGCTTCGCGGTGCCCCCGTCATGGCGACGGACCTGCGCGCCTCCGTTTCGCTCATCCTCGCCGGTCTGGCGGCGGAGGGTGAGACACGGGTCAGCCGGGTCTATCATCTGGACCGTGGATATGAACGCGTGGTCGACAAGCTTTCGGCAGTCGGCGCGCAGATTGAACGGATATCTGAAAGATGACCGAAGACGCACGTTTCGAAGACGGCCGTGAAGCGCCGGTAAACCTCGGCGCGCTCGATACGGAAGACCTCGCGGTGATTTCGGCGCTGGCACAGGACGCGGTTTTTCCCGCTTCCGAAATGCGCTGGCAGCGGCGCGAAGGCCGCTTTGCCGTCTTGCTCAACCGGGTCCGGTGGGAAGATTCGGGGCAGGGGCGGCATGCCCCCGAACGGGTGCAATCCCTGCTGGTCGCCGAAACCGTCCGCGGCGTCGCAAGCCAGGGCGTTCCCAAGGGCGATGCGGATGTCATCCTGTCCCTGCTCTCCGTCACCTTCGAGCCGACCGATGCGCCTTCGGGCCATCTTATCTTTACGCTGGCCGGGGACGGCGCAATCCGGGTTGAGGTCGAGGCGCTGGATGTCTCCCTCAAGGACGTTACCCGGCCCTACCTCGCGCCCTCGGGCAAAATGCCGCGGCATCAGGACTGACCTTTCTTCTCATGATCTGAAATACTTCCGCCGGAGGCATCCCGGCCTCTCCGACCGCGCCGCCCCGCGTTTCTGCCCGATACAGGATCGATCATGCCCCAGTTTCTGGATCACGCCCAAGCCGATTTCGAAACGGCGTTCACAGCCCTGCTGGGCGCCAAGCGCGAAGATGCGCCTGATGTGGATGAAGCCGTTGCGAAAATCATCGCCGATGTCCGTGCGCGGGGGGACGACGCGGTTGTCGAACTGACGAACCGGTTCGACCGTGTTTCGCTGGGCCCAAACGATCTGTGTGTCGGCGAAGAAGAGATCGAAGCGGCGATCAAGCACGTGCCCGCAGCCGAACGCGACGCATTGGAAAGCGCCGCGGCGCGTATCCGCGCCTATCACAGTCGTCAATTGCCCGAAGATGCCACCTGGACCGACGAGGCGGGCGCGACGCTGGGCTGGCGATGGACGCCGGTTTCCGCGGCGGGGCTTTACGTGCCGGGGGGGCTGGCATCCTATCCGTCCTCGGTTCTGATGAACGCGATACCGGCGAAGGTGGCCGGGGTGCCGCGCCTTGCCATGACGGTGCCCGCGCCGGACGGTGTACTCAACCCGCTTGTGCTCGCCGCCGCCCGGGCCGCCGGTGTCGATGAGGTTTACCGGGTCGGCGGCGCGCAGGCCATCGCGGCACTGGCCTATGGCACCGACACCATCGCCCCGGTGGACAAGATTACCGGCCCCGGCAACGCCTTTGTCGCGGCGGCCAAGCGCCGGGTCTTCGGCAAGGTGGGCATCGACATGATCGCCGGCCCGTCCGAGATTCTGGTCATCGCCGATGCGGATAACGACCCGGAATGGATCGCGCTCGACCTGCTGAGCCAGGCGGAGCATGACGAAAGCGCCCAATCGCTGCTGATCACCACCGACGCGGCCTTTGGACGCGCGGTGAGCGAGGCGGTGGACCGGCTCCTTGAAACGCTCGAAAGGCGCGCCATCGCCGGGGCGAGTTGGCGTGACTTCGGCGCGATTATCACCGTGCCGGACCTCGATGTCGCGGCGGAGCTGTCGAACCGTATCGCGCCAGAGCACCTCGAACTCTGCGTGGCCGATCCCGACGCGCTTTGCGCGCGGATCACCCATGCCGGTGCCATTTTCCTCGGGCAGTGGACGCCCGAGGCCATCGGCGACTACGTGGGCGGGCCGAACCACGTGCTGCCCACGGCGCGCTCCGCCCGGTTCTCCTCCGGTCTTTCGGTGCTCGATTTCATGAAGCGGACGACGATTGCCCAGATGACGCCCGAAGCCCTGCGCGCAATCGGCCCCGCCGCCGAAACGCTGGCCGCTTCGGAAAGCCTTCAGGCGCACGGGCTTTCGGTGACTGCGCGCCTGCGCAAGCTCAACGATTAGTGCACACCACGTTATCGCGCTGCGCGATTGCCTGCGGGCGGGGGAGGCACTAGGTAGGGCCTGTCCGAACCAAGCGAGTCCCTGCCATGTCGCGTATCAGCCATATCGTCATCGACGACGCGAACCTGCCGCCCCCCACTGCGGAGATCGAACAGGAGCGCAAGGTCGCCATGTACGATCTTCTCGAAGACAACTCCTTCGTCCTGCCCGAACGGGCGGAACGCCCGGTTCCCGAGGGGCCGTATCATCTGGGCCTGTCGATCCGTGACAAGCGGCTGGTTTTCGATGTGAATACCGAACAGGCCGAAAAGGCGGCGGAGTTCCATCTGTCTCTCGGGCCGTTCCGCCAGGTGGTGAAAGACTACTTCCAGATCTGCGAAAGCTATTTCGAAGCCGTGAAGAAACTGCCGCCTTCCCAGATCGAAACGATCGACATGGCCCGGCGCGGTATCCACAATGAAGGCAGCCGCGTCCTTCAGGAACGGCTCGAAGGCAAGGTCGAGATCGACGCCGACACCGCGCGGCGGCTCTTCACCCTGATCTGCGTTCTGCATTTCGGCGGCTGAATGGCAGAGGCGCTCCCCCAGTCGGTGCTGTTTTGCTGCGACCACAACGCGGTGCGCTCCCCCATGGCCGAGGGAATCATGAAGAAGTTCTACGGCACCGACACCTATGTGCAGTCCGTAGGCGTCCACAACGATCTGGAGATCGACGGCTTTTCCGTCGCAGTCTGTGCCGAACTGGATGTGGAGCTGTCGCGTCACCGTTCGCGCAGCTTCGACGAGATGGAGCAATGGGGCGACGATTTGTCGTCCTTCGACCTCGTCATCGCGCTATCGCCGGCAAGCCGCCACCGCGCGCTGGAACTGACCCGCTATTTTCATCTGGATGTGGAATATTGGCCGATTCTGGATCCTACCGGGCTAGGGGAGGGGCGGGAGGCCAAACTTACCCAGTTCCGCGCCGCCCGCGACCAGATCACCCGCCACCTGATTGACCGCTTCGGCCCGCCGCCGGGCCGCTGACCTGAAGGGTGGAGGGCCCCGGGGAGGGGCCAGCCCAGTGCAGCCGAATACTGGCTCAGCGCGTCAGGTGTTGTCGCAGGCCGCTGCCGCATCCTGCCCAAAGGCTTTCCACGTCAGCCAGAAGCGTTCGTCCTTCGGCCGGCTCGACTGCCGTAATTCCTGCGCCTGATGCGGGTCCTTGAAGAATTTTGCGCCCCAGCGCTGATCGCTCCACGACATTGTCTGGTTCGCAATTGCCTGGATACAGCCGCAGCGCGCATAGGTCGCATTCTTGCGGTCTTGTGCCACGCAGGCCTTCTGGATCGGCCCTTCCGCGAACAGAACGGGTGCCGGCCTGTACGCGCCATTGCTGCTGGAATACCGGGTGCCCCCGCCACAGGCGGCGAGCGCTGTAAGCGCCATCAGCGCTACACATGTACGTAACATCTTTATGCCCCAATCACGATGGACCATGGGTTTGCCCCTTGGCGGTCCGGTTCTGCTCTGTCGGCAGTATGCCGTAAACCGGCGCGTCGCGCAATTCACGATTGCTTCGCTTAGCTGGGTCGGCGCCCCGGTGTGGCGCAGGCGGCCCGGCCCCCGGCGGCGCAGCGTTCCAGCTTGACCACTGCCCGATTCCGCCGCATATCCACGCCATGACAGAGCTTTCCCAAATTCGCAATTTCTCCATCGTGGCGCATATCGACCACGGGAAATCGACGCTCGCCGACCGGCTGATCCAGCTGACGGGCACGGTCGCCGAACGCGACATGAAAGAGCAATTGCTGGACGCGATGGATATCGAGCGGGAACGCGGCATCACCATCAAGGCCAATACGGTGCGCATCGACTATCCGGCCAAAGACGGCAAGACCTACGTCCTGAACCTGATCGACACGCCCGGCCACGTCGATTTCGGCTATGAGGTCAGCCGCTCCATGCAGGCGGTCGAGGGCTCGCTTCTGGTGGTCGATGCCAGCCAGGGGGTTGAGGCACAGACGCTGGCCAACGTCTATCAGGCGATCGACGCGGATCACGAAATCGTGCCGGTCCTCAACAAGGTGGATCTGCCTGCCGCCGATGTTGAGCGCGTGCGCGAACAGATCGAGGATGTGATCGGCATCGATGCGCAGGACGCGGTGGAAATCTCTGCCAAAACCGGCGTCGGTATTCCCGACGTGCTGGAAGCCATCGTACAACGCCTGCCCCCGCCGAAAGGGGGCGATGCCGAGGCACCGCTCAAAGCCATGCTGGTGGACAGCAAATACGACCAGTATCTCGGCGTGATCTGTATCGTGCGGATCATCGACGGCACCCTGAAAAAGGGCGACCGCATCCGCATGATCAAGACTGGCGGCACCTATGACGTGGACGATGTCGGCGTCTACCGCCCCGCGATGACTTCCGTGAAGGCGCTCGGACCGGGAGAGATCGGCTACCTCAACGCCTCGATCAAGCAGGTGCGCGACACCCGCGTCGGCGACACCATCACCCATGAAAAGCGCCCCACGCAAACCCCGCTGCCGGGCTTCAAACCCTCGCAGCCTGTGGTGTTCTGCGGCCTTTTCCCGGTGGACAGCGCCGAGTTCGAAGACCTGCGCGACGCCATCGAAAAACTCGCGCTGAACGACGCGAGCTTTTCCTACGAGATGGAAACATCAGCCGCGCTTGGCTTCGGCTTCCGCTGCGGTTTCCTCGGCCTGCTGCATCTTGAGGTGATCCGCGACCGGATCGAACGCGAATACGATATCGAACTGATCACCACCGCGCCTTCGGTCATCTATCACGTCCACATGAAGGACGGCGAGATGCGCGAATTACACAACCCCGCCGACATGCCGGACCTGACCTACGTCGACCACATGGAAGAGCCGCGCATCAAGGCCACGATCCTCGTGCCGGACGATTATCTCGGCGATGTGCTGAAGCTCTGCCAGGACCGCCGCGGCATCCAGCAGGACCTGACCTATGCCGGCAGCCGGGCGATGGTGGTCTATGACCTGCCGCTCAACGAGGTGGTATTCGATTTCTACGACAGGCTGAAGTCGGTCACCAAGGGCTATGCCAGCTTTGATTACCAGATGATCGGCTACCGGCAGGACAACCTCGTGAAAATGTCGATCCTCGTCAATGATGAGCCGGTGGACGCCCTGTCGACCATGGTCCATCGCGACCGGGCAGAGATGCGCGGCCGTGCGATGGTCGAAAAACTGAAGGACCTGATCCCCCGTCACATGTTCAAGATCCCGATTCAGGCGGCGATCGGCGGCAAGGTCATCGCGCGGGAGACGCTGTCGGCCATGCGCAAGGACGTGACGGCGAAATGCTACGGCGGCGACGCATCCCGTAAGCGCAAGCTTTTGGACAAGCAGAAGGCCGGCAAGAAGAAGATGCGCCAGTTCGGCAAGGTTGACATCCCGCAGGAAGCCTTCATTTCAGCGCTCAAGATGGACAGCTGATAGAAATCGACAGGGCGCGAACCGGCAGGCCCGC
>NZ_LWGH01000744.1:0-566 GCF_001635395.1 Sulfitobacter sp. HI0129
GTCTACTGGGCGCAGCGCTCGGTCTCCGGCGGGACGGCCATGCCGCTGTTTCTGGTCCGGCGGCGCGACGATATGCTCATCGGGGCCATCACGCTGGACAACATCCGCCGCGGCCCCGCCCAGTCCGGCACGCTGGGCTATTGGACGGGGGAGCAGTTTTCCCGCCGGGGCTACATGCGCGAGGCGATCGAGGCGGTCGTGCATCACGCCTTCACCCGGCTCGACCTCAGCCGCGTCGAAGCGGCCTGCCTGCCGGAAAATATCGCGTCGCGCGGGCTGCTGGAAAAGTCGGGCTTCAAATACGAAGGTGTGGCGCAAAGCTACCTGCAGATCGACGGGCGCTGGCGCAACCATGTGCTCTATGCCGCGCTGCGCGCGGATCGGCGCGGCAAGACGACGGTCGGCTGACCGGAACGGCAAAGCGGGCTAACCCTGCGCGCCGATCTGCGCTATCCTCCCTTTCGGGGAGGAAGTTCAATGCCGCATCGCATCGCCCGTGCCACCTGTCTCGCCCTTGTCCTGACGCGCGCCGCCCTGCTGCTGGCGGGCCTCGGACTGGCCCCGCC
>NZ_LWGH01000745.1:0-760 GCF_001635395.1 Sulfitobacter sp. HI0129
GTTCATCATGCCGGGTCAGCAGGGCAAACTCGTCATCATCGTTGAAGATCGAGGGGCGCGCGGCAGGGCTGTCGTTGGCCAGCCCCAGCCCCTGCGCCAGTTCTTCGTGAATACAGGAAAGCCGCAGAAGATCGGGGTTTTCCGTCCGGATCACCGCCACCGCCGCGGTATAGACGTTGGGATCCCCGCCCGAGGCATAGGCCGCGACCGCGCAATAGGTATCGCTGCGCATCTCGGCAAAGGCGCGCAGGCTGGCGCGCGAAATGCCCGGGACGCGGGCTGCGGCCTGGGCAAGCGTTTCGGCCCGGTCGTCTTCGGAGGCGACCACCACCATGAAGTTCGGTCTGCCATGCAGATCAATGGGATGGCCCGTCACCCGTTTGAGCCGGTCGGCATAGGCACGTATGTCGCGGCTGTCCGTCTGCCGCTGGGAGGGCGGCACGCTGTCGCCGAAGATGATCTCCATATGGATGGGCACCTGCCAGCGCCGGAGGGGGCTGGCCCCGCCGCGTCCGGCGAAATTGCCGTCATATTCGTTGAAAAAGGCGATCTGCTCAAAATTGCGCGCCAGCACATCCGAGGTGAAGGGCGTATCGGGCCCGCCTCCGTCCTCACGCAGCAGCCCCTGCACCTTCTGGGCGGTCTGAACCTCGGCGAGGTACTTGCGCAACGCGGCGCTCTTTTCAGACGTGGGCCGGGCGACCCGCGGTCTTGGGCGTTCCAGCGCCACAGGGGCAGGCTGGGCAGAAGGTGGCAGCGG
>NZ_LWGH01000746.1:0-603 GCF_001635395.1 Sulfitobacter sp. HI0129
CAAAGCCCGCCCTGCGCCGCGATCACCTCCGCCAGATCGGCGGCCATTTCGGGATAGCCGTGGCGGTCGAACCGCGGGCTTTCCCCGTGGTTGCGCATATCCACCGTGATGACGGGCCGCGCATCCGCCAGGCGCCGTGCGATCACCCGCCAGTTGCGCCCCGAACCATAAAGCCCATGGGCGATGAGCAGCGGCGGCTGGTCGGGCGAAGACGAAGGGGGATCGAAACGTTCAAAGGCAAGCATGTCAGCAGGACTACCGGGATTGCCGCCGCCATGCCAGTGGGTTTAGGTGCGGCCATGATGGATCAATTCGACATGGAACGCCGCCGGGAAAAGCTGCTGAAGCTCTTGCGCGAAAAGCTCGGCATCAAGGCGCAAACGCTGGAGCGCGGCTTTAGGCGCGCGGGCCGCAGGTTGCCGCGTTCCATCCGGCGCGAAGCCGCCGTTCTGGTGCGGGCCGAGACCCTGATGGCGCATCCGAAACTGTCCCGCCAGATCGACGGCGCGGCACTCGACCGGGCCTATGATACGGTGGCAAAGCACCTCAAGGCCATCGATGCTGCCGATGCGCGGCTGGGCCGGATCCTGTCGGTCACGGGCA
>NZ_LWGH01000747.1:0-489 GCF_001635395.1 Sulfitobacter sp. HI0129
TCATGAGCCTGTTCGTCGTGCCCATCGCCGTCACCGGGCTCGACCTGCTGCCGCCGGGCTCGAACCCCGATCTCTTCGTGCTCTCCCTGCCGTTGAGCGAGGGGCAGAACGGCCTGGCGATGCTGTCCTTTCTGGGCGGGTTTTCTTCCGCCACCTCCATGGTGATCGTCGCCACGCTCGCGCTCTCTACCATGGTGAGCAACCATATCGTCATGCCGATCTTCCTTGCGGTGCGGCAGGGCGGGGCGAGCCAGTCGGGCGATGTGCGCAATGTCGTCATCCTCGCGCGGCGGCTGTCGATCCTGCTGATCATCGGGCTGGGCTATTCCTATTACCGGGCCTCGGGGGGCAGCGGCGCGCTGGCGGCGATCGGTCTGATCTCCTTCGGCGGGGTGGCGCAGTTCTTGCCGGCGCTGCTGGGCGGCATTTTCTGGCGCGGGGCAACGCGCGCCGGGGCGCTGAGCGGTCTGGCCACCGGTTTCGCGCTGT
>NZ_LWGH01000748.1:0-1253 GCF_001635395.1 Sulfitobacter sp. HI0129
CAGTGCGCGCCGGATCTTCGGCACCGCGAATTCTCTTGGCTCGTGATAGTCGATCATGGTGACGAGCTCACCCTCGGCATCGAACAGGAATACGCCTGCCGTATGGTTCATCGTATAGCCGCCGCCCTCAGTCGGGACGCGCTCAAATGAGGCACGAAACCCTTCTGCAGCGCGGGCAATCTGGTCTTCCGGCCCCGTCCAACCACGAATGACCGGATGAAAATAGCCGACATATTCGGCCATGGCCTCGACCGTGTCCCGCTCCGGGTCGACCGTGATGAAGACCACGTTCATCTCTGATGCTTCGTCGCCCAGTTCCTCAAGCCAGCCGGAAATATCCGATAGGGTCGTCGGGCAGACGTCCGGGCAGTAGGTGAACCCGAAAAACACCATTGTCGGACGACCGATCAGGTTGCCAGGCCCTACCTCATTTTCCTCGTGGTCGGTCAGCCGGAACTCCATCGCCGATAGGGGCAGGGGCCGCTGCCCTTTTGGTTCAGGCGCACCGGGCCCGTCCACCCGCCACCAGCCCACGAAGAGCGTCAGGCCAAGAACGCCGGCACCGGCTGCGCCGTATAGAAGGAGCTGCCGACGTTGCATCAGCCCTTCGGTCCACGCGCGGCGATTCCGAGGATTGGGACCTCGACCGTCACCTTGCCGCCATCCGAGAAGGTCAGTGTCAGCGGGAAATTCTCGCCTTCGGTCATCGGCTCTTGCAGCTTCATGAGCATGGCGTGCAACCCGCCCGGCTCCAATGCCACGCTTTGGCCGGGCTCAATCGTGATCTCGCCTGCAGGTGCCATGGAACTGACGCCATCGGAGTTGGTTTTCGACTCATGGATCTCGGGCATCATTGCCAGCGGTGTCGCAAGTCCGGTCAGCGTAACGGCGTCTTCACCCGTGTTGCGCACGGTCATATAGGCGGCACCTGGCCTGTTGACGCCGATCGAGGCGCGGGACCACGCATTCTCGACCACGACATCCTCCGAACCGGCCAGTGCGGGGGCCGACAGCCCTGCAACCGTCAAAAGCACGGCCAATGCATTGGTATATCTCAACTTCTTCACCACTCGTTTCTCCTGCCTCCGCAAATCAGCTTTGGCTTGCCGCAACTTCCACTGCCACCAGCCTCCGCAATTCGGCCTCACCGAACGGATCGAGAGGCTTGCCGTTCACGAAGAACGTGGGCGTTTGGCGGACCCCGACTGTCTCGACATCGGCGCGGTCCTGGTTGAGCACCGCCACAACACCGG
>NZ_LWGH01000749.1:0-425 GCF_001635395.1 Sulfitobacter sp. HI0129
GGATGCCATCAGGCGTCAGCGCGCCCTTTTCCGAAGGTTCGACGAGGCCGCGTTCGTCCAGCGTGAACAGGGTGCCCGGTGCGGCGGGGGAGGACAGCCCGGCCATGACCACGTCCGACACAAAGCTGTCGAGCGGGGGCAGGGCCACCGCATCCGTGGATGTGCTGACCGGATCGATACTGGTGATGTAGAGATCCTCGATATCGATCACCTCCGCCGGGTCGGGCGGGATCTGCGGTGCGCGGGGCCAGATGCCGGTGGTGGCGTATTTCGCTTCGAGCTGCGTTTCCGTCAGGGGCGCGCTGGGTGCAGGACTGCGCAGGGTTTCGATCTGGGAGGGCACATCGGCGAGGCTCTCGGGTTCGATGGCAGCCAGGATCTCGGGCTTCGGCTCCTTCGGTGTGGGGGCGGGGGCCTCCACGGGT
>NZ_LWGH01000750.1:0-468 GCF_001635395.1 Sulfitobacter sp. HI0129
AAAGGATCATCGGGATCGACGGCGGAATGATGATCGCCAGCGAGGCCGAGGAGGACGTGACGGCGGCGGAAAATTCCTTGCTGTAGCCGCGCTTCTTCATCTGCGGGATCAGGATGGAGCCCATCGCCGCCACATCCGCCACGGCAGAGCCCGAAATCTCGGCAAAGAACAGCGACACGCCGATGTTGACCATCGCCAGCCCGCCCCGGATGAACCCGATGATGGCCGAGACGAAGTTGATCAGCCGGTCGGTTATCCCGCCCGCGTTCATGATCGCACCCGCCAGCACGAACATCGGGATCGCGATGAGCGAGAACTTGGTCGACCCGTCATACATATCGAGCGCGATCGTCACGAGGCTGCCGGGCCCTTCGGTGAACAGCAGGCCGATCACGCCGCTCACGGCAAGGGCGACGGCAATGGGGATGTTGATGCAGATCATCACCAGCATCGCAATGAATATGGCGG
>NZ_LWGH01000751.1:0-389 GCF_001635395.1 Sulfitobacter sp. HI0129
GGTCGCGCTGACCGAAAGGGTGAGCGCCACTGTGGCGGCGGTAAGCATTTTCATGATGTCTCCTCCCAGAGATATGGAATCACGGTTCGCATCCGGGGATGCGCTGGGGGGCATGAAAGGGCTTTGCCAACCTTCCGGCAACAGAAGGTTTACCCACGGTCAAAAACTGGATTTATATGTTAAATATCAGTTTTTTACATCACTTTGTTCGCCTGATATACCACGCTGCATCACGCACATTGTGCGAAAATCCGCACAGGTAATGCCGGGCTTGTGCGGTTTTCCGCACAGTCACGATCGGAAGGTTTCCGGTTTGATCCCGTAACGGGCCAGTTTGTCGTAGAAGGTCTTGCGCGGCAGCTTCAGCGCCTGTGCCGCATCGCTGGCAC
>NZ_LWGH01000752.1:0-752 GCF_001635395.1 Sulfitobacter sp. HI0129
TTTCGAACTGCCGGTCATGGGCCGTATCGCCGCCGGTGTGCCGATCGAGGCGATCAACCAGATGTCACATTCCATTTCCGTTCCCGGCGGCATGATCAGCGGTTCGGGCGATCACTATGCGCTCGAAGTGCGCGGGGATTCGATGATCGAGGCGGGGATCAACGACGGGGATGTCGTGGTGATCCGCGAAACGTCCACGGCGGACAACGGCGATATCGTCGTCGCATTGGTCGAGGATCACGAAGCGACGCTGAAGCGGTTCCGTCGACAGGGCAGTTCCATCGCGCTGGAAGCGGCGAACCCGGCGTTCGAAACCCGCGTGCTGCCTGCCGAACAGGTGAAGGTTCAGGGCCGGCTGGTGGGACTGATCCGCACTTATTGAATGGGCGACGGTGGACGGGGATGCTTTGTCATTCCGGCCAGCGACTCCAGAGCCGGTCACCCGCCCGGTCCCGCGCCGTGACGATGCGCAGGTCATTTCCACGATCATAGAGCGCCACGGCCCCCGTCCGGCGCAGGGACGGCGGATCGAAGATCAGGCAGCCTTCGGCCCGCGGTGCCGTGAATGCGGCGGATGCCACGATCACCATGGGCGCATCACAGGGGCCGAACCGCGCCACCGCGCGCTTCCCGGCCAGGGGCACGACCGGCAAGCCTGCGATAGCCAGCGACCCGTTCCACCGTGCTGCGGCCTCTTCCTGCGTGGCACCGTCGCCGTCGTTTTCCAACCAGTTGCCCGCAACGAAACCAGC
>NZ_LWGH01000753.1:0-429 GCF_001635395.1 Sulfitobacter sp. HI0129
CAGACAGTGGTGACCGGGCGGACGGCTCAGCGCATAGGCGTTGCGGACCTCGCCGCGCGCCACGGCATCGACGGCAGCGACGGCCAGCCCGGCGGACAGCGCCGTAATCTCGTATCCGCCTTGTGCGAAAGGCGTCCGGCGGCCCAACTCGCCCCCGCCCGCGTCGGAGAGCCGCTTGAATTCATCAAGGTAATGGGCGGGATGCACTCGCTCCAACGTCTCCCGCGTGACTGGTTCGGCGGTCCGGACGTCCAGCTCTCGGATGAGGCCCGTCACGTCCATCAGGTTTTTCAGCCGCCGCTTCGTCTCCGGGTTCTCGGGCAGCCCGCCCGCCGCCAGCGGCTGGACAAGGCCCCCGATGGGAAGGGTGAAACTGTAGTTTCCCCCGGCGTGCCAGAAGCAGCGTTCATCCCAATAGAAGGCGGTGGT
>NZ_LWGH01000754.1:0-14229 GCF_001635395.1 Sulfitobacter sp. HI0129
TGGAAGGCGCGCGGGTCGCGGTTCTCGGGTTGGGCCGGTCGGGGCTGAGCACGGCGCGGGCGCTGGCCGCCGGGGGCGCGAAACCGCTCTGCTGGGATGACAATCCCGCCGCACGCGCCCGCGCCGAGGCGGAGGGGCTGACCTGTCGCGACCTGCACGAGGCGGGCGTTTTCGACAAGGTCGCGCGCCTGATCGTGAGCCCGGGCATCCCGCATCTTTACCCCGCGCCGAACCCGGTGATCGCGGCGGCGCAGGAAGCGGGCGTGCCGGTGGACAATGACATCGGCCTGTTCTTCCAGAGCTTCGCCACCCTTGCATGGGACAATTACGACCAGGCCCCGCGGGTCGTGGCCGTGACCGGATCGAACGGCAAGTCGACGACCAGCGCGCTCATCCATCACATCATGACGCAGGTGGGACGGCCCTGCCAGCTTGCGGGGAACATCGGGCGCGGGGTGCTGGACCTTGACCCCGCGATCGACGGAGAGATCGTGGTGCTGGAACTGTCGAGCTACCAGACCGAACTCGCCCGGGCGCTGACGCCTGACATCGCCGTCTTCACCAACCTCAGCCCTGACCATCTGGATCGGCACGGTGGAATGGGGGGCTATTTCGCGGCCAAGCGCCGGCTTTTCGCCGAAGGCGGCCCGGACCGGGCGGTGGTCGGCGTCGACGAGGCGGAGGGGCGGTTTCTGGCCGGGCAGCTTGCGGAAGGGCCGGGCGACGACCGGGTGATCCGCATATCGGTGGAGCGGAAGCTGACGACGCCGGGGTGGCACGTCTGGGCGCGCAAGGGGTTCCTTTCGGAGTATCGGCGCGGCAAGCAGGTCGGTTCCATCGACCTGCGCGCGATCGCGGGTCTGCCGGGGGCGCATAACCATCAGAACGCCTGCGCCGCCTATGCCGCCTGCCGGGCCATCGGATTGGCCCCCAAGGTGATCGAGGCGGCCTTCCACAGTTTCGGCGGTCTGCCGCATCGCTCACAGACCGTGGCGGAGGTGGACGGGGTCCGCTACGTCAACGACAGCAAGGCGACCAACGTCGATTCCGCTGCCAAGGCCTTGCAAGCGTTCTCGAACATCCGCTGGATTTGCGGCGGCCTGGAAAAGGAGGGCGGCCTTTCGGCGCTTTCGCAGGCGACGGGCGAGGTGCGCAAGGCTTACGTCATCGGGCGCGAGGCCGCCCAGTTTGCCATGCAGTTGCAGGTGGAGGCGGAGATCTGCGGCACGATGGAACGCGCCGTCGCCCGTGCGGCGGAAGATGCCGAAGCGGGCGACGTGGTGCTGCTGGCACCGGCGGCGGCCAGTTTCGATCAATACGACAGTTTCGAACGGCGGGGCGAGGATTTCGTGGCGCAGGTGCAGAAACTGGCCGGCGAGGGCGCTTAGGCGGTCTTGCGGCCCGATTGCTGCGCGATGGCGCGGGCCGCCGCCATGCCGGACGACCAGGCCCACTGAAAGTTGTATCCGCCCAGCCAGCCGGTGACGTCGACCGCTTCGCCGATGAAATAGAGGCCGGGGCAATTCGCCGCCTCCATGCTGCGGGAGGACAGGCCGCCCGTATCGACACCGCCCAGCGTGACTTCCGCGGTGCGGTAACCTTCTGTGCCGGAAGGCTGCAGCGTCCAGCCCCGCAGATCGTCCGTCAGCCCTTGCAGGCGCGCGTCCGACCAGTCGGCAAGGTTGCCGGACAGGTCCCGTTGCGCTTCGAGGTGATCGACCAGCCGCGCGGGCAGGTGGCGGGACAGTTCCGTCGTCAGGTTGCGGCGACCCCCGGCCTGCCGCTGCGTCCGCAGCGCCTCCAGCAGGGTCCCCGCGGGGTCGAGATCGAGCGATAGCGCGTCACCCTCTTCCCAGTAGGAGGAGATCTGCAGGGAAGCGGGGCCGGAAAGGCCGCGATGGGTGAAAAGGATCGCTTCGTCAAAGGCGGTGCCGTTCGCCATGGCCCGGGCGGGCAGGGCCACGCCCGAGAGCGGCGCGAAACGCCCGTCGGTGAAGGTGAAGGGCACGAGGCCCGCGCGGGTCGGCGTCACGGCGAGGCCGAAGCGCGCCGCGATATCATAGGCAAGGCCCGTCGCCCCCATCTTGGGGATGGATTTGCCCCCGGTGGCGACCACGAGCCTGTCAGCGGTTATTTCACTATTCCCATCAGCATCTTGCAGGGAGAAGTTGAAGCATCCATCCTGCTTCGCGAAACCGGATGCCGTGGCGCCAAGGCGCAGATCTGCCCCCGCCTGTTGCATCATGCCCCGCAACATGGCGACGATCTGCTTTGCCGACCCGTCGCAGAAAAGCTGGCCCAGCGTCTTTTCGTGCCAGGCGATGCCGTAGCGGTCCACAAGGTCGATGAAATCCCACTGGGTATAACGGGCCAAGGCGGACTTGGCGAAATGGGGGTTTGCGCTGATGAAGGCCTCCGGCGTGCAATGCAGGTTGGTGAAATTGCACCGACCCCCGCCCGAGATGCGGATCTTTTCGCCCGGGGCGCGGGCATGATCTACCACCAGCACGCGGCCCCCCGCATGGGCGGCGCACATCATCCCTGCGGCGCCTGCGCCGATGATCGCGGTGTCGTAATGCATGGCGCGGCTCTGCCCGGTTTGTCGGTGCCGGTCAAGGCGGGCAGAGCCCTGCACGCGGCGCATGGCGGCCTTGCTTGCAGTGTTGTGAAGGAACGGGGCGGAGGCTCTCGCGTTGGGCCGGGAACGAGAAATTCCAAAAGGAGCTTGATAATGACAATGTTGAAAGCCGCCGAATCCTTTCCGAAGGTTACCGTGAACAAACTGGGCGGGGGTGAAATGACGCTCGGCACGCCGCAGAACGGGCGTGACTGGCAGATGGTCGTGGTCTACCGCGGTCTGCACTGCCCGATCTGCAAGAAATACCTAAAGCAACTCGAAGGGTTGCAGGACAAGTTCTATGATTCCGGCGTTGATATCATCGCCGTCTCCGGCGACCCCGAGGATCGGGCCAAGCAGATGGCCGAGGAGCAGGAGCTCACTGTGCCGATGGCCTATGGGCTGACCCTTGAGCAGATGTCGGAGCTTGGTTTGTACATCTCCGACCCCCGCAGCCCGCAGGAAACCGACCGGCCCTTCGCCGAACCGGCAGTCTTCGTGGTGAACGGCGAAGGCAACGTTCAGATCGTCGATGTATCCAACGCCCCCTTCTGCCGCCCGGACCTTGAACAACTGGCCAATGGGCTGAAGTTCATTCGCGAAAAGGACTATCCGGTCCGTGGCACGCGCAAGGCCGCCTGACCTGTTGCAAGAATGCGCACCAGCCCGAAACGGGCTGGTGCGATTCACCGTTCCGCGCTAGACTGTTTCGCAGATCCCGCAAAGGGGCATTCCCCAAGGGGACATCGAGGCAGTGTAAGGCGGCATAACCATGACAGAAATGGTATATGGCGCGGTTCCCCTAAGGGAAGCCGAGCCAATTCTCCCTAAATGGTGGCGTACGATCGACAAATGGGGCATGTCCTGCATCCTCATGCTGTTCGCGATCGGCATGCTTCTGGGGCTCGCAGCCTCGCCGCCGCTGGCGGCCAAGAACGGCTTCGCCCCCTTCCACTATGTCGAACGGCAGGCGTTCTTCGGGGGTGTCGCGGTCGTCGCGATGATCCTCACCTCGATGATGTCGCCGCGCCTTGTGCGGCGGCTCGCCATCATCGGGTTCATCGCTTCCTTCGTGGCGCTGGCACTGCTGCCGTTCTTCGGGACGGATTTCGGCAAGGGGGCGGTGCGCTGGTATTCGCTGGGCTTCGCCAGCTTCCAGCCCTCGGAGTTCCTCAAGCCCGGATTCGTGGTGGTGGCGGCCTGGATGATGGCCGCCTCGCTCGAGATCAATGGCCCCCCGGGGAAGACATGGTCCTTCGCGCTCTGCATCGCCATCGTGCTGATGCTGGCCCTGCAACCGGACTTCGGGCAGGCCTGTTTGGTGCTGTTCGGCTGGGGCGTGATGTATTTCGTCGCCGGTGCGCCCATGGTCCTGCTCGTCGGGATGGCGGGAATGGTCGTGGTCGCGGGAACGGTGGCCTATTCCAATTCCGAGCATTTCGCGCGCCGGATTGATGGCTTCCTGAGTGTCGAGATCGACCCGACCACCCAGCTTGGCTATGCCACCAACGCGATCCGCGAAGGCGGGCTTTTCGGCGTTGGCGTGGGCGAGGGTGAGGTGAAGTGGTCGCTGCCGGATGCGCATACCGATTTCATCATCGCCGTCGCGGCAGAGGAATATGGGCTTGTGCTGGTGCTCTGTATCATCGCGCTCTATACGGTCGTGGTCGTGCGCTCGCTCATGCGGCTGGTGCGCGAGCGTGATCCCTTTATCCGGCTTGCCGGAACGGGGCTGGCCTGCATGTTCGGCGTTCAGGCGATGATCAACATGGGTGTTGCGGTGCGGCTTTTGCCTGCGAAGGGCATGACCCTGCCGTTCGTCAGCTATGGGGGATCATCGGTGATTGCCTCGGGCATCGCGGTCGGTATGCTGCTGGCGTTCACGCGAAACCGTCCGCAGGGCGGCATATCGGACATACTGGGGCGCGGGCGCATCGGATGACCGCGCCGATGCGCTTGAAACGCGTGCAACGGAGAATCGGGTGACCGCACCACTGTTGATCATTGCCGCCGGCGGTACGGGCGGGCATATGTTCCCCGCCCAGGCGCTGGCGGAGACCATGCTGGCCCGTGGCTGGCGGGTCGAACTGAGCACGGACGCCCGGGGCGCCCGCTATACCGGCAACTTCCCCGATGCGGTGGACATACGGCAGATCGCATCCGCAACCTTTGCGCGGGGCGGGCTGGTCGCGCGGGCCGCGGCGCCTCTCCGCATCGGGGCCGGAACCGCCGGGGCGCTTGCCGGGATGATGCGCGACAAGCCTGCCGCTGTGGTGGGGTTTGGCGGCTATCCCAGCATTCCCGCGCTCGCCGCCGCCACGCTGCTCCGGCTTCCGCGCCTCATACATGAACAGAATGGCGTGCTGGGCCGGGTCAATGCGCTCTTCGCGCGGCGCGTTCATGCGATTGCCTGCGGCACTTGGCCCACGGTTCTGCCCGACGGGATCGAAGGTATCCACGTGGGCAATCCCGTGCGCGCAAGTGTGCTGGAACGGGCCGGGGCGGGATATATTCCGCCGGGCGACTACCCAATGGAAGTGCTCGTCATGGGTGGATCGCAGGGCGCGCGGATCCTCAGCGACGTTGTGCCGCCCGCCATCGCCGCCCTGCCGCTCGACACGCTGCGCAACCTGCGTGTTAGCCATCAGGCGCGGGACGAGGACGGCGAGCGCGTAGCGGCCTATTACGCCGAGTCCGGCGTCAACGCCGAGGTGCAGCCCTTCTTTGACGACCTGCCGCGCCGCATGTCCGAAGCTCAGCTCGTGATCAGCCGGGCAGGCGCCTCCAGCGTGGCGGACCTGTCGGTCATCGGCCGCCCCGCCATCCTGATCCCCTTTGCCGCCGCAACGGCGGACCATCAGAGCGCCAATGCGCGCGGGCTGGTGGAGGCGGGGGCCGCCATCGAGATCCCGGAGGCGGGCATCACCCCCGAAGCGGTCACGGGACATATCGAAACCATCCTCACCGATCCGGACCGGGCCATGCAGATGTCGCGCGCGGCCCTCTCCGTCGGCATGCCTGACGCGGCCGAACGACTGGCCGGCATGGTCGAGGAAATCGCCCAAAAAGGAACCGGAAGATGAATGCAGCCACCAAACTGCCCACCGATGTGGGGGCCATCCATTTCGTTGGCATCGGGGGGATCGGCATGTCCGGTATCGCCGAGGTGCTTTTGAACCACGGATATTCCGTACAGGGGTCCGACGTGAAAGCCAGCAAGCTGACCGACCGGCTGGGCGAACTGGGTGCGCGGATTTTCATCGGGCAGGCCGCCGAGAACATCAAGGGCGCGCAGGTCGTCGTGATTTCTTCCGCCATCAAGCCGGGCAACGCGGAGCTGGATGCGGCCCGCGGCGCGGGGCTTCCGATCGTGCGGCGCGCCGACATGTTGGCGGAACTGATGCGCCTCAAATCAAACATCGCGGTCGCAGGCACCCATGGGAAGACGACCACGACCACGCTGGTCGCCGAATTGCTGGTGGCGGGCGGGATCGATCCCACCGTGATCAACGGCGGCATCATCCATGCCTACGGGTCCAACGCCCGCATGGGACAGGGCGAATGGATGGTGGTCGAGGCGGATGAAAGCGACGGCAGCTTCAACCGGCTGCCGGCAACCATCGCCGTCGTCACCAACATCGACCCCGAGCATATGGAGCACTGGGGCGATTTCGATGCGCTGCGTCGCGGATTCCTGGAATTCGTAAGCAACATTCCCTTCTACGGTCTGGCGGTCTGCTGCACTGACCATCAGGAGGTTCAGAACCTCGTCGGGCGGATTTCCGACCGTCGTGTCATGACCTATGGCTTCAATGCGCAGGCCGATGTGCGGGCGCAGAACCTGCGCTACGAAGGTGGCATTGCCCGGTTCGACATCGCGCTTCAGACCGAGGACATCGTGATCAGCGATTGCAGCCTGCCCATGCCCGGCGACCATAACGTCAGCAACGCTTTGGCGGCGGTCGCCGTGGGCCGGCACCTCGGCATGAAGGCGGAGGAGATTCGCGCCGCGCTCGCCGCCTTCGGCGGTGTGAACCGCCGCTTCACCCGCGTGGGCGAAGTGGACGGCGTGACCATCATCGACGACTATGGCCACCACCCGGTGGAGATTGCCGCTGTGCTCAAGGCCGCGCGTCAGGCGTCTGAGGGCCGGGTCATCGCCGTGCATCAGCCGCATCGCTATTCGCGCCTGCACAACCTGTTCGACGACTTCTGCGGCTGTTTCAACGATGCCGACGTGGTGGGCATTGCCGAGGTTTTCGCCGCCGGCGAGGACCCCATCGAGGGGGCGGATCGCGACAGCCTCGTGGCCGGGCTCATCCGTCATGGGCACCGCCATGTGCGCACCGTCGTGGATGAACAGGACCTTGTGAGACTGGTACGTGAACAGGCCCGTCCGGGCGATATCGTCGTCTGCCTTGGGGCCGGTTCCATCAGCACATGGGCCAACGGCCTGCCCGAACGGCTTGAGGCGGCGAAGGGCGCGGCCGCGTGATACTGGTCGTCTGGTGCAGCCTTTGGGTTCTGGCCTCGGCGGTGGTGGCGATGCTTCCCATGAAGCGCCAATACCTGCCGGGGGTGATCCTGCTGTTGGCGGCACCTGTCCTGATCCTGCTGTTGGGGCTTCGCTTCGGCTGGGTGGTCGCCCTGCTCGCATCGCTGGCTTTCGTTTCGATGTACCGTAATCCGCTTCGGTTTTTCTGGGTGCGGCTCTGCGGAAAGACGCCGGAGGTCCCGCGATGAGCACCTCTCTCATTCTTGCTTGTTTCTGGGCCGTCATCGCCAATGTCGTGGCCATGACGCCGAGTTCGGACAACCACTGGCGCAGCGCATACGGGCTGGTCGCGGTGGGCATTCCGCTTGTAGGCTATGTCACCGCGCAGCACGGTCCTCTGGCCGGGGTGCTGGTGCTGGCCGCCGGTTGCTCCATCCTGCGCTGGCCCGTCGTCCATCTGGGCCGTTATCTGGGCCGTAGCCTGCGGCGCGGCAGGCTGGAATGACAGCGGGCGTCTGGCTGGCCGTCGCGCTGCTCCTCGCGGGGCTCGCGATCTGCGCATGGGCGGGCTACCGAATGCGGCCCCTCGTCTTTGTCGCGGTGACCCTCGCGGGGCTCGCCGCCAATGCGCTTTGGATGGTGGTGGGGCTGCAGGCCGACCCGCTTTCGCCCCATGCGCTGATGGCGCAGGCGTCGCTCGTCCTCTACGCGGTGGTATCTTTCGGATCCGGCTGGCTGATCGGGCGGGTGCGGCGGCGTTTCATCGCCACCCGGGTGGATGAAGACACACCGGGCGGGCAGGTGCCGAAGGTGGAGTGAAGGGTTTGACCGCCCTGCGCAATGAAGCTAGGCGATTGGCATGACATCATCCGACACCACTCTTGGCGCTCTTCCGGCCCCCCGGGGAAAGCTGACCTATGACCGCCCGCTCGATGCCCTGACATGGTTGCGCGTGGGAGGGCCGGCGGACGCCTTTTTCCAGCCCGCGGACGAAGAGGACCTGAGCAGCTTTTTGGCGGCGCTGGATCCGGCGGTGCAGGTCTTTCCCATGGGGGTTGGCAGTAACCTCATCGTGCGGGACGGCGGATTACGCGCGGTGGTGATCCGGCTCGGTCGTGGATTCAACGACATCTCTGTCGACAGCGCGTCGGGCCGGGTGACGGCGGGGGCCGCAGCACTCGACGCGCATGTGGCGCGCAAGGCGGCGGACGAGGGGCGGGACCTGACGTTCCTGCGGACCATCCCGGGCAGCATCGGCGGCGCGGTGCGGATGAACGCGGGCTGCTATGGCACCTATACAGCGGATCATTTCGTCGAGGCGCGCGCGGTGGACCGGCAGGGCCGGATCGTCACGCTGACCGCCTCCGACCTCAATTTCCGCTACCGCCAGACCGATTTACCGGCGGGTATGGTCATCACGCAGGCGGTCTTTGCCCCGCCTGCTGGCGACCCCGCGACATTGCACGCCAAGATGGAAGATCAGTTGCGCCGCCGGGACGAAACGCAACCCACCAAGGACCGCAGCGCGGGCAGCACCTTCCGCAACCCGGCGGGCTTTTCGAGCACCGGTCAGGAAGGCGATATACACGATCTGAAGGCGTGGAAGGTGATCGATGAGGCGGGCCTGCGAGGCGCGCGACGGGGGGGAGCGCAGATGAGTCCGAAGCACCCGAACTTCCTGATCAACACGGGTGACGCTACGGCAGCTGATCTCGAAGGATTAGGTGAAGATATACGAAAAAAGGTTTACGCTTCCAGCGGCATCAGTCTAGAATGGGAAATCATGCGCATCGGTGAAGAACGCACAGGTTCCGATGCAGCCGGATAGGCCTTAATTAGGCATAATAATACCAAGAGAGCCGAAAAGGCTCAAAACATGAGGCACTTAGGTGGGTACGTCGAGCAGGACAGCCCCTGTAGTCGCAGTATTGATGGGAGGGCCTTCGGTTGAACGCGAAGTCTCCCTATCCAGCGGTCGCGCCTGCGCCGCAGCGCTACGCGAAGGGAATTTCGAGGTCATCGAGGTTGATGCCGGGCCGGATCTCTGCGCGCGACTGACCGAGCTTTCCCCCGACGTGGTCTTCAACAGCCTGCATGGCCGCTGGGGAGAGGATGGCTGCGTTCAGGGCCTGCTGGAGTGGCTGCAAATCCCCTATACCCATTCCGGGGTACTCGCTTCGGCCCTTGCGATGGACAAGCAGCGCAGCAAGGATGTCTACCGCGCCATCGGTCTGCCGATCGTGGAAAGCAAGCTCTGCCCCCGCGATACGGTGCGCGCGGAACATGTGATGCCGCCCCCCTACGTGGTGAAGCCGAACGCGGAAGGGTCCAGCGTCGGCGTCTATCTGGTCGGCGATGGCGCTAACAGCCCGCCCCAGCTTTCCGATGATATGCCGGACATGGTCATGGTCGAAGCCTTCGCGCCCGGGCGCGAGTTGACCACCACCGTCATGGGCGACCGGGCGCTGACGGTGACGGACATCATCACCGATGGCTGGTACGACTACGACGCCAAGTACAAGCCCGGCGGGTCGCGCCACGTGGTGCCAGCGGAGATCCCGCAGGAAATCACCGATCTCTGCCTCGACTATGCCCTGCGCGCCCATCGCGCCTTGGGCTGTCGCGGCGTGAGCCGCACGGATTTTCGGTGGGACGAAAGCCGCGGTGCCGACGGGCTTGTCCTGCTGGAAACGAATACCCAGCCCGGCATGACTGATACGTCGCTGTCACCGGAGCAGGCGAAAGCCTGCGGCATCTCATTTGCAGAGCTTTGCGCCTGGATGGTGGAGGATGCGTCATGTTCGAGGTGAACCTGCGCCGCCCGCCCCGGTCCCGGCTGGACCCCGCGCCCTCCCGCTGGGCGTGGCGCATGCAACGCCTGATGCTGACGCCCGGTTTCCGGTTTGGCCTGCGGGTGGGGCTGCCCTTCGCGCTCACCCTGATCGCGGGCACGATCTACCTGTCGGACGAAGAGCGGCGCACCGCGATCGGCGAAAAGGTGGCGGAGGTACGCCGTAGCATTGAGGAACGGCCCGAGTTCATGGTCAAGCTCATGGCCATCGACGGTGCCAGCAAGGAGCTTTCGGCACAGATCCGCGAAACCGTGCCCCTCGATTTCCCGCTCAGTTCCTTCGACCTCGACCTGGCGGAGGTCCGGTCGCGCATTTCCGATCTGCCGGGTATCCAGCAGGCCAGCGTGCGCATCCGCCCGGGCGGTCTGCTGCAGGTGGACGTTGTGCCGCGCGTGCCCGTCGCGCTCTGGCGCAGCGAAACCGCGCTGACACTGGTCGATGCGACCGGGGCCGCCGTCCGTGCCGCACCCGCGCGGGGCGACCGTGCGGACCTGCCGCTCATCGCGGGCGAGGGGGCGACGGACCATGTGACCGAAGCGCTCGATCTGGTGCGGGCGGCCGCTCCGCTGGGGTCGCGGCTGCGGGGGTTGGTGCGCATGGGCGAACGGCGCTGGGATGTCGTGCTGGATCGGGACCAGCGCATCCTGCTTCCCGAAACCGGCGCGGTACAGGCGCTGGAGCGCGTGATCGCGCTGGAGGGCGCGCAGGACGTCCTCTCACGGGACGTGGTGCAGGTGGACATGCGGATCGCCGCTCGGCCCACCATCAGAATGAACAAGAATGCCACCGAGGAATGGTGGCACGTAAAACAGTACTCAGGGCAGTAATTTTAGGGCAGCAATGATGGATCTATACGACACACAACGATCGATGCGTCACATGCGCAAGCTCGCGATGCAGCGCGGGGTCGTCGCTATCCTCGATGTCGGTAGTTCGAAGATCGCCTGCCTCATCCTGCGGTTCGACGGCAACGGACCGCTGGGAGAGGAGGGCGAGATCGGCTCATTGGCCGGGCAATCCGGTTTCCGGGTGATCGGTGCCGCAACGACCCGGTCGCGCGGTGTGCGCTTCGGCGAAATCAGCGCCATGGGAGAGACCGAGCGCGCGATACGCACCGCGTTGCAGGCAGCCCAGAAGATGGCGGGTATTCGCGTCGATCACGTCATCGCCTGTTTCTCCGGCGGCGCACCGCGCAGCTACGGGCTGGATGCGGAGCTTGAACTCGACGGGCAGATGGTCGCAGAGCAGGACGTGGCCCGCGTTCTGGCCGGCTGCGATGTGCCCGAATACGGCGAAGGCCGTGAGGTCATGCATGCCCAGCCCATCAACTTCGCGCTCGATCACCGCTCCGGCCTTGTCGATCCGCGGGGCCAGATCGGTAACCGGCTGTCCGTGGACATGCACATGCTGACGGTGGACGCCGCAGCGGTGCAGCACCTCGCCCATTGTATCAAGCGCTGCGATCTCGAACTCGCCGGCATCGCCTCGTCTTCCTATACCTCCGGCATCTCGGCGCTTGTCGAAGACGAACAGGAACTGGGTGCGGCCTGTATCGATCTGGGCGGTGGCTCCACCGGGGTGTCGATCTTCATCAAGAAACACATGATCTTTGCCGATTGCGTGCGCATGGGCGGGGATCACATCACCAGCGACATCTCCATGGGGTTGCAGGTGCCCACGGCCAATGCCGAACGGATCAAGACCTTTTACGGCGGCGTGCACGCCACCGGCATGGACGACCGGGAGATGATCGAGATCGGCGGCGACACGGGCGATTACGAACACGACCGCCGCACCGCCAGCCGGGCCGAGCTGATCGGCATCATGCGCCCCAGGGTGGAGGAAATCCTCGAAGAGGTGCGCGCCCGGCTCGACGCCGCGGGCTTCGATCACCTGCCCAGCCAGCAGATCGTGCTGACGGGTGGCGGCAGCCAGATACCGGGCCTCGACGGGCTTGCCAGCAAGATACTGGGCCAGCAGGTCCGCTTGGGCCGCCCGCTGCGGGTGCACGGGTTGCCGCAGGCCGCGACCGGGCCGGGCTTTGCTTCGGCTGTGGGCCTCGCGCTCTTTGCGGCACATCCTCAGGATGAATGGTGGGACTTCGATATCCCTGCGGATAGCTATCCGTCGCGGTCGCTCAAGAGGGCGGTCAAGTGGTTCAGGGACAACTGGTAGACGCTATATGATGTACAAACGCCAAAATCGGGGAAAAACCGGCAAAAACTTGCCCATATATTGCGGTAAATTGTCGATTTCCGCGTGACGAAAGGGCAACATAAGGATAAGATCAGGTAAATTTGGGAAGAAAATCTCGCAGGTAGCGGGCGAACAAAACAGGCGGACAGCACATGACACTCAACCTTTCGATGCCCGGACAGGACGATCTGAAACCCCGTATCACCGTCTTCGGTGTCGGCGGGGCAGGCGGCAACGCGGTCAACAACATGATCGAGAAGCAGCTTGACGGTGTAGACTTCGTGGTCGCGAACACGGACGCACAGGCGCTTCAGCAGGCCCGCGCCGACAATCGCGTTCAACTGGGCATCAAGGTGACCGAAGGGCTGGGCGCTGGCGCCCGTGCCACGGTCGGTGCCGCCGCCGCCGAAGAGAGCATCGAACAGATCGTCGATCACCTTGCCGGCGCGCATATGTGCTTCATCACCGCGGGCATGGGCGGGGGCACCGGCACGGGTGCGGCCCCCATCATCGCGCAGGCCGCGCGTGAGCTGGGCGTTCTGACCGTCGGCGTCGTGACCAAGCCCTTCCAGTTCGAAGGTGCCAAGCGGATGCGTCAGGCCGAGGACGGCGTGGAAGCGCTGCAGAAGGTCGTCGATACGCTCATCATTATCCCGAACCAGAACCTCTTCCGGCTCGCCAACGAAAAAACCACCTTCACCGAAGCCTTCTCGCTCGCCGATGATGTGCTCTATCAGGGCGTGAAGGGCGTGACCGACCTGATGGTCCGGCCCGGTCTCATCAACCTCGACTTTGCCGATGTCCGCGCCGTGATGGACGAGATGGGCAAGGCCATGATGGGCACCGGCGAGGCCGAAGGCGAAGATCGCGCCATTCAGGCGGCGGAAAAAGCCATCGCCAACCCGCTGTTGGACGAAATCAGCCTCAAGGGTGCTAAGGGTGTTCTCATCAACATCACGGGCGGGCACGACCTTACCCTGTTCGAACTCGACGAAGCCGCCAACCGCATCCGCGAAGAAGTCGACCCCGAAGCGAACATCATCGTGGGCTCCACCCTCGATACCGATATGGGCGGCACCATGCGCGTCAGCGTTGTCGCCACCGGAATCGACGCCACCGATGTGAACACCGAGATGCCGGTGCCGCGCCGTTCCATGAAACAGCCGCTGAAGCAGCAGGTCAGCAACGAAGCCCCCGCGCAGGAGCAGGCGCCCGAGCCGCAGCCCGTCGTCGCAGCGCGCCAGCAGCAGCCGCAGCAACAACAGCAGCAGCATTACCAGCCGCAACAGAGACAACAGGAAACCCTGTTCGAAGACCTCGACCCGCAGGAGGCTGCGGCCGAAGACCTGGCCGAGGATATCTTTGCCTCGGATGAGCCTGCACGGAACGACGATCTGCCCCCGCCCGCCTATCGCCCGCAGGTCGCGGAGTTCGAGCCGCGCCACGAAGAGATCGAGGCCGAGCAGGTGGAAGAATACGTCGCACCCCGCGCGCCCGGCACACCTTCGCCCGAGGCACTGGCCCGTCTGCGCGAAGCGGCACAGCGCGCAGCACCCGAGGCGCAGTCCCGCCAGCAGCAGCAGGCGCAGCATCGCGCTGCCGCATCGCAGCAATCCGGCGCGGATCGTCAGGGGCGTTTCGGGATCAATTCGCTGATCAACCGCATGACCGGCCACGGCGAAGGGGAGGCTGCACAGCGGCCCCAGCGCCAGCAGCCCCCGGTTCAGCAGCGCTCCGCCGCGGCGGCCCCGAAGCCGCAGGAAAGCCATGACGAAGATCAGGAACGGATCGAAATTCCCGCCTTCCTGCGCCGTCAAGCCAACTGAACCGGTAACGAAAATTCAACGAAAGGGTCGCCTTTGGCGGCCCTTTTTCTTTGCAAAACAACCTCTTGGCGCAGGGTTCCCCCGCTTGCGCGATATTGTTTCACCGATGTTTCATTCGGTTGCAAAGGTTGAATTGCGGTATCGGCTGGGGCGACTTACCTCTCTACCAACCCAGACAGTGATCTGTGAAAGACTGAGGAAGTAACCGTGCAGACGACGATCAAATCACCCATCAGCTTTGCT
>NZ_LWGH01000755.1:0-713 GCF_001635395.1 Sulfitobacter sp. HI0129
ACGCAGGAACGGCAGAGGGCACCATCTACGAGACATGGCTGCGGGACGGGGTGACGCCCCTGCGGCTGGAAGGACGCGCCTGCCGGGGCGCCCCGCCCCAGCCCGGGTTGGACGCGCCGCTGATCGTCATTTCCCACGGATTTCCGGGCAACCGCTACCTGCTGTCGCATCTGGGCGAGCACCTCGCCGCACAGGGGTTCGTCGTGGTCGCGGCGGATCACGCGGGCTCCACCTACGAGGGGCGGCAGGATTTTGCGGAAACGTTGCTCTATCGGCCCGTGGATCAGCGCGATCTGATCGACTGGGTGGCGGGTGTGCCGCTGCCCCTGCTGGCGGGGGCGGATACGGGCCGGGTCGGCGTGATCGGCTATTCCATGGGCGGCTACGGCACGCTGGTGCTGGGCGGCGCGGGGCTGAGCGAGGCTGCCGTCCGGCACGAGCGCGCCCCGGCGGACGGCAGCCTTGCCCGGCACCGGGCGGGCAGCGACAGCCACGAGGCGCTTGTCGATCCACGGGTTGCCGCGATCCTGCCCATCGGCCCCTGGGGCAGAATGGCGGGGTTCTGGGACGCGGGCGGCCTTGCCGGGTTGCGTGTACCGATGCTGCTGATGGCAGGCACGGCGGACGAGGTTTCGGGCGGGGAGGCGATGCGCCGTATTTTCGAGGAGGCGACGGGCGCGCCCCGGCACATGCTGAGCTTTGCCCATGCCGGG
>NZ_LWGH01000756.1:0-670 GCF_001635395.1 Sulfitobacter sp. HI0129
GCCTCGCGGCGCGCAGGCTGGTGCCTGAAAGCGCGCGCTCGCGCGCCGCGGGGGCGGGGGCCGGGTTGATCGACAGCGATTAGCAGGGCGGTCGCTAGCTGCCCCGTGGCTTGGCGCGCAGGGTCGGATCCGCCTGTGTCGGATCCTCGGGCCAGGGGTGGCGCGGATACCGCCCGCGCATGTCCTTGCGAACATCTGCGTAGGAACTGGCCCAGAACCCCGGCAGATCGGTCGTGACCTGAACGGGGCGCTGCGCAGGCGACAACAGGGTGATCTGCAAGGGCTGCCCGCCGACCCGCGGATGTTCCGTCACCCCGAAGACCTCTTGCAGGCGCAGGGCAATCGCCGGCACCTCGCCGCCATAATCGATGGGCACCTTGCGCCCCAGCGGGGTTTCGAAATGGGGCGGCACCTCGGCATCCAGCGCCTGCTGCGCGTCCCAGTCGAGGCGCGCGCGCAGGGCCGGCAACAGATCGAAAGCCTTCCAGTCCGCCGCCGTTCGTACCCCGCCCAGAAACGGGGCAAGCCAGTCTTCGAGCGTCGCCATCAGGGCGTCATCGCTGAAATCCGGCAGCGTGCCCTGCATCAGCCCGACGCGGGCCAGAAAGCGCGCCACGGAGGGCGAGGGGGAGAGCCCCAACTGCCGCACCCCGTCGAGCATGGCGGCGGT
>NZ_LWGH01000757.1:0-291 GCF_001635395.1 Sulfitobacter sp. HI0129
CGGGGTCCGACCTCATCGCGCTGCTGCCGACACAACTGGCAGAGCATATCGCCCCCCACGCCGGGATCGACGTGTTTCGCCCCCCGATGCCTATCGAACCGGCCCAGATCTGCATGATCTGGCACCGGCGCAACACCGCCAGCCCGGCGCATAGCTGGCTGCGCGACCAGATCGTCGACCTGATGGCACCGCTGGACGAGGGGCCGGACCTGCCTGCACCCTGAACTCCCTGCGAGGCAACTATACCTGCGCATTGCCGTGAATGACGAATACGAGGAATTGTTCGGCGGT
>NZ_LWGH01000758.1:0-426 GCF_001635395.1 Sulfitobacter sp. HI0129
ATCCATAGAATAACTCGCCGCCACAGACCGGAACTATGGGCAGCACCCGATCGCGCGCACGCATTGCTGCATTGCAGAGAAGTCATGGCCCGCCCATTGTGCGACTGCAGCATTGCTCCTATGTTTGCTCTTGTGATCGGTTCTCTCCTCCTCCCTGAGCCGATCCGGAATAATCGGCGGCATCCACCTCCTCCCGGATGCCGCCTTTTTATTTGCAGATCCCCATTCTGAGTTCTTGCGATTTCTCCTGGTTGGCCATTCGGTCCCCGAAATTGCTTTGTGTCGGTTCCGTTTCGTTGGAAGTGCCCAAAATGCAGGCACGGCCGTGTCCCAGCAGCCTGGCATGGGTTTGCGCGACAACGCCCACAGCATCATCCCCAGATTTTGTGGAAAAGTTCTCGCTGCCAAGACTTCAGTTTTCGAGGC
>NZ_LWGH01000759.1:0-1340 GCF_001635395.1 Sulfitobacter sp. HI0129
GAAACGGAGTTCGACGCCAACGGCACCCGCGACTGCCCCAGCGCCGACAGGTAATCCAGTTCACGGTCGAAGATCATGTCGGGGATGTAGCCCACCAGCCGGTGCCGGGCGAGGTCTTCGAGCTTGGTGATCGGCGGATGCCGGTCGAGGTATCGCCGGGAGCCCGCAAGATGCAGGTGGTAGTCGGTGATCTTCTGCACGAGCAGACGCCCGGCGGTGGGCGCGCTCACCCCGATGGCCATGTCCGCCTCCCGCCGGGACAGGTTGAAGACCCGCGGCAGGGCGACAATGCGCGCGCAGACCTGCGGCAGCAGGAAATTCGCACAGCCGTCCGGCGCGCCGATCCGTATCTGGCCGCTCAGCCGGTCGCTGGCGGGCGCCACCCCGGCCCGTGCCAGCCGCATCGCCTGCTCCACCGCCTCCGCCCGCTCCAGCAGCTGCGCGCCCGCCTCCGTCAGCGCGTATCCCTGTGGCGAACGCGCAAAAAGCGCCGTCTGCATCCGCTGCTCGAACCGCGTCATGCGCCGGCCCAGCGTGGCCGGATCGAGCCCCAGCAGCTTTCCGGCCGCCGACAGGCTGCGTTCGCGCGCCACGGCGATGAAAAGTCGCAGATCGTCCCAGTTCTCCGCCATGACCATCCTTTCTTCTCATGATCCGAAATACTTCGGGGGTCCGGGGGCTGGCCCCCGGGAATGCTTTGCAAAAACGCAAAACCGTTTTGTCACCTTGCCCCTTCAATCTGACTTTTTGCAAGGTTACCCTGCGCCAAATCTTGAAGGAGATCCCCATGAAGGAACTGACCCATTATCTTAACGGTGAACACGTCAAGGGCACCTCCGGGCGTTTTGCCGACGTGATGAACCCCGCCACCGGCGAAGTGCAGGCCAAATGCCCGCTGGCCAGCGAAGACGAGGTGCGCAAGGCCGTCGAATACGCGCAGGCGGCGCAACCCAAATGGGCCGCCACCAACCCCCAGCGCCGCGCCCGCGTGCTGATGAAGCTCGTGGATCTTTTGAACCGCGACATGGACAAGCTGGCCGAGGCGCTCAGCCGCGAGCATGGCAAGACGCTGCCCGATGCCGCGGGCGACGTGCAGCGCGGGCTCGAGGTCGTGGAATATTGCATCGGCGCGCCGCAGCTTCTGAAGGGCGAATATACCGACAGCGCGGGCCCGGGCATCGACATGTATTCGATGCGCCAGCCGCTCGGTGTCACTGCCGGTATCACGCCGTTCAACTTCCCGGCCATGATCCCCATGTGGATGTTCGCCCCCGCCATCGCCTGCGGCAATGCCTTCATCCTCAAACCGTCCGAGCGTGACCCCTCCGTCCCGCTGATGC
>NZ_LWGH01000760.1:0-1569 GCF_001635395.1 Sulfitobacter sp. HI0129
TGGGTCCGTTCCGGGTCAACGCGGTGCAGACGAAAGAGGCGCGCGCGGCCCAGAGCGGCGAGTTTGAGATCATCCCGCTGGTCTCGAACGGCCTGATGAAATCCGGCTCGATCTCGGGGGAGCTCACCGCCATGGACGCCGACAACGCCTTCACCGGCTACATCGCCAACATGATGTTCGATCTGGAGTTCATGCTGATCGAGAACAGCTACAAATCCGAGGAAACCCACCCCGATTACCGGATCGAGGTCAGCTCGCCCCGGGGCACACCGATCCGCGTCGGCTCGGCGTGGATGGCGAAAAGCAGCCGCACGGGCAATGACTACCTGTCCCTGCTGATCAACACGCCTGATGGCGACCTGCGCGTCAACGCCGTACAGAACGAAGAGCAGCGCGGCGGGCAGACTTTCTCGATCATCCCGTTCATCGACAGCGGTGAGCAGCCGCAGGACGCGGGCGTGGGGCTCTCCTTGGTCGCCTAATCGGCGCGCGAGGGGGAGACGATCTGAACCCAAAGGGAAACCGTGGGATCACGGTTCCCCTTTTTCTGCGCTGGTATGGTTTAGAGATGGCGCGAAGGAAATTATGCTAAGGTTAGGTGTCGGAGTAGGCCCAGAGTCGGCGTTCGAGCTTAGCGCGACGGATGGCCGGTGTCAGCCCAACCACGACCTACGCATCAGGCGCATTGACTGCTCCGCTGCGAGTGCGAACTATTTGGACCATTTTTCCCGAAAGCTGCCATTCAGCAGGCGGTGGCTGCCCTGGCTGATGCTGCGGCAAGCACCAAGGGCAGCGAAGCGCAGATAGCGATCTTTGCAAACTCAGCCTTTCTCTTTCTGAACAAGCGCCTTTGCGAACAAGACAGCTGGAACGAGGCAAAGATCAAAAGACGATCAGGCGACTTGTTTGAGAGTGCCAAAAAAACTGGGGACATACAGGCGCACTTGTCGCCCTGCTTTGATGGTCAGTCAGGAACAACTTGCCCTATGAAAGCTCTTCCAGGATGGGCACTGTCTTCATGTGGGTTTCAACAGCTGACCTGACCTCATCGCTCATCGGTAGGTTTGCCGCTTCCACCTTCCAATGGTCTCTGAAAAGCTGAACGGTCTCCTTGGCAGCGTCGATCGCCATCTTCTTCGGAATGGCAGCTTTGACGGCAAGGTGCTCCAGCTCATCCACCGAGAACGCCGAAAACACCTTAGCACGACTAATCTTCATGTTCGTCGCATCACCCGGAATGTAGGGCACAGTCGCCACAAAATCATAAGCTGGTGCCAGCGAGACATACCGCCGGTCCGGATAGATTAACGACCAGTTCTTCATATGCATGTCGGCATTGCCGATCAGCATATTGAAGGTCAGACGCCGGACATATTCGATGATGTCTGCATCATTACCTTCGGCGGCGATCACCTGGGCAATGTTCCGGAATGTGCCATTGCCGTACTTGTCTTCAGGATAGAGCCCATAGACCTGCGCAAAATCCTCAATGTGCACGCGCGACCCGTCGGATAGCCGATCAAAGCGCTCGACCACAAAGGCATGCTTGCCGATCTTATCGATGCCTAC
>NZ_LWGH01000761.1:0-758 GCF_001635395.1 Sulfitobacter sp. HI0129
CGAACAGACGGTGGTCGATCCCTACGGCCTGGCGGCCATCGGCCTTCGAAGCCGTCTGCGCGATCTCGCTTCCCGGCTGGCCGCAATCCAGAACCTGCTTGAAGCAGAACGGATCGCCGCCGAGCTGCGCGGCAGAGAGGTCTGATCTTTTCCCGCGCCGCGTGATGCTGCGGCGCGGGCGATCCTCGGCGGCCCGTGAAGGCAGCCGAGAGCCGGCAAGACAGCCTGTCACAAAAGGCTTGCTGGAGATGTCACGGTCGTGACACAACTACAATCACACGCGGAGTCATGCCGCGGTCGAACGCGTTTTTTCGTTTACGTTCGGGAGGTTGCGGCCTGTTTCTTGGATCCCTACCGCCGGAGCCAAAATACCCTTAAATTTATTAAGGAATTTGGCGTGACCTCAATTCTACTGGCAACCTACTAGGGTCAGGACTCACAACCAGTAAATAACGAGTGCGGCGAGGGCGATGGCTGACAGGAAGACTTTCGGGCATCTATCGTAACGGGTTGCCACACGCCGCCAATCCTTCAGCCTGCCGAACATGATTTCGATCCGGTTGCGCCGCTTGTAGCGACGCTTGTCGTACTTCACTGGCTTCTTCCGCTGTTTACGGCCAGGGATACACGCCCGTATCCCTTTGTCTTTCAACGCTTCTCGGAACCAATCGGCGTCATAGCCACGATCGCCAAGCAGCCAGTCCACCCTGGGCAAACGGCTCACCAGTGCTCGGGCACCGACGTAATCGCTGACCTGT
>NZ_LWGH01000762.1:0-2028 GCF_001635395.1 Sulfitobacter sp. HI0129
TGTCCATGAATGTTCAACCCCAGCTAGACCGTCCGGATCCGACCGTGATCGCGGTGCAGAACGACGCGTTTCGCAAACTTGCATGCCTTGGGGTGCCGCCCGCGCAACCCATCCAGGGCCGCATGCATGTCACCCGCTCGCTTATGGAGGCCGGCGATGGCTTCATGGCCGAGGCGGTCAAGGCAACCGGTGAGTTTGCCACGTTCGAGCCTGAGAATGATCCCGAGGGCTGGCACGACTTCGGGGCGGTCGAGATCCGGGGAGAGACCGTGTTCTGGAAGATCGATCTCTATGAAGCAGACTCGGACTTCCGCTATGGGGCTGAGACCCCGGACAATCCTGCCACCACCATGCGCGTGCTGACCATCATGCTGGCGCGCGACTGGTAGGGCAGGGGACTCCTCACCCTGACATCTGAGACGATGAAGGCCCGCTGACCCCTCAAAGGGAAAGTGGGCCTTTTGTCGTGGTGATCCCTGAAGCCGGGGATTGGTCACGCGCGTGAGCGCGCGGGCCACACTTCACCCTCCTGGAAGGATATCCCATGACCACATGCTTTGCTCCCCTTACCGTCGCTATCGGCGATCTCGTCCCGCATCCCGCCAATGTGCGCAGCAACGCGCCGGAAACCTATGACCCCGAAAACATCGCCCATCTGAAGGCCAGTATCGCTGTGCTGGGCCTGCTCCAGCCGCTTCTGGTTCAGAAGCTTGACGGCAAATATGCTGTCCTCGCCGGTGGCCGGCGCCATGCAGCCCTGAAGGAGCTGATCGCTGACAAGGCCAGCAAGGGGTTCACGGCGAAAACCAAGGTGGACTGCCGCCTTGTGCCGGAGGAGTGCGACGTCACGACGGCGCTGTCGCTCGCCGAGAACATCACCCAAGCGCCGATGAACGCAATCGACGAGTTCGAGGCTTTCGCCCGGATGATGGAGGTCGACGGCCAGACGCCCGAGACGATCGCAAAGACCTTCGGCACCACGGTAGCGGCCGTGAAAGGCCGGTTGCGCTATGGCCTGATCCACCCCGACATCCGCGCCGCGGCGCGGGGCAAGGTGATCACGCTCGACACGATGAAGGCCTTCGCCGAGCACCCGAGCCAGGAGGCGCAGCGCGAGGTTTTCGAGGCGCTCACGAAGGACGGCGGCTATCTGCAGGCCTATACCGTCCGTCAGACCCTCAAATCCCGCGGCGTGCAGGTCAGCGATGATATCGGAGCCTTCGTGCGTGAGGACTATGAGGCCCGCGGCGGATCGATCGCGGCCGACCTTCTGGACGAGCATTCCGTGCTGGAAGATGCGGCACTGGTTGAGACCATTCTGCTCGAGAAGCTCGGTGCCGCCGCCGAAGAGGCCCGTTTGAGGCTGGGCTTTGCCTGGGCCGATGCGATGGTGCGCTATGATTACGCGACCATGGCCGACTACGGCCGCGTCTACCCCGGCCCGATCGAGCCGGATGAGGCCGCCCAGAAGCGCATCGATGAGATCACCGCCGAGCTTGAGAAATTGCAGCTCGAGATGGAGGATGAGGGGCTCGAGGACGGTGCCTACAACGCGCTTTACGAGCGCGTGGACGCCTTGGAAGAGGAAGCCCGCGACCTGCAGGAGGCCTACAGCGCCGAGGACCTCGCGCGGTCTGGGGTGATCGCGTCGTGGCAGGGTGGGCAGATCACGCTCCATGAGGGCCTCGTCCGTCCGGAAGACACCGTCAAAGAGGAGGGCGCACGCGGCTCCTCAAGTAACCCGACGGGGGAGGAGGCCACGGACCCGGGCGAAATCACCTACCCAGCCTCACTGGCTGAGGACCTCAAGACCGAGCGAGCCATGGCCCTTGGCGCCGCGATGGCGCTGCATCCGGAGGCCACGCTCGATCTGACGCTCTTCAAGCTGGTCAGTGACGTTCTGGCCAGCGGCATGAGTGTCACGCAGGCGATCAAGATCGATGCCCGCAAGGAATACCGCAGCCATGCCAAGATGGACGAGATCGACGAGACCTCGCTCGAGCAGGTGGCGGCGGCGCATGAGGCGCT
>NZ_LWGH01000763.1:0-593 GCF_001635395.1 Sulfitobacter sp. HI0129
GATCGGCTGATAGTTGGCGATCAGGGTCACGTAGTCGTCGCGACCGGGTTCATAGCTGCGGAACATATAGAAATCTGTTCCGTCGATTTTCGGCGTCTGCGTGATGGCCGGCGCTTCACGGTGGGACGATGCCCCCGCGAAGGTTGCCGTAAGGCAAACGGCTGCGGCCGTCGTCCCCCGCAGAATGTTGTGGATGGGTTTATTCATTTGGTACTCCCTGCAATCGACAATCTGTCAAAGTCTGCGAACGCGAAAATCTCAAAGCGTTCGAACAAGCGGCCGCGAAGGTCGCAAAGGCTACTCGTTGCCCCCAGTCACGGACGAACGTTAGGTAAGTTTCAAATACTTTCTGATTTGATTACAATTATTTTATCTATTTGAGGAATTTACCAATTTTTGGCCTGCAGAATGGGACCATGGCTATCATTGCGACGCTCTTGCTCGGGATGATGCTGGCGCGGCTGATTTGGCTGGACCTTAAAACGCGCAGGTTGCCCGACCTTTACACGTTAACGTTGCTTGGGGCGGGAATCGTCCTGAACGGCGCTTGCGCGGGTGCTCTTCCGGCGCTCAGTCTATGGGGGGCGATCTTC
>NZ_LWGH01000764.1:0-698 GCF_001635395.1 Sulfitobacter sp. HI0129
CCAAGGTCTTTCCCGATAGCAACGATCGTACCGTCCCGCACCGCGATGTCCGCATGAAAGATGTCGGACGCGGTGGCGATCTTCCCGCCCCGGATGACCAGGTCGAATTCCTTGCTCATTTCAACTCCTGTACGTTACCGGCAGCGTGACGTGGTCATGTGCTGCTTTGCCGGGGGCAATCATGATGCGAAATCCGTGCGGCCAGCCGTTCGCTCAGCCCGATGGACGCTTTCGCTGCGGGCCGCGCGAAACTGCCGCGGAGCGCGCCGCGGGGGCGCAGCGCCGCAAGCGTCGCAGCTTGGCGAACGGCGGCCTGCGCGCAATCGACAACGGGCACGGGGATGCGGTCCCGTACATGCGCCGCAAGGCCCGACAGCGGCGCGCCCGCAAGCACGATCGCATCCGCCCCGTCTTCGTCGATGGCGCGCATCGCCAGTTCGACCAGCAAATCCACCTTTTCCGACTGCACGTCGGAAATCGAACGGAAGGTGCCGTCAAGCATCCTGATGCTGGCACAACGATCGCCCAGCCGATGCCAATCCACGCATTCCTGATACCAAGGGCCCAGAGCCTGCGCGAAAGTTACGACCGAGAACTTTCCGCCCAGCATACACGCGGTCAGCATCCCCGCCTCTGCCAGTCCGACCACCGGCATGTCGTAAAGTTCCCGAGCGGCACCAAGGCCCGGATCGCCGAAG
>NZ_LWGH01000765.1:0-14513 GCF_001635395.1 Sulfitobacter sp. HI0129
CCACCAGGGCCCGGGGGCGAGTTGCAGGATCCATGTCCGTTCGCCGGACTGACCCAATTCGATGGTGTAGCGGGCAAATTGCCAGGTCAGCGCAGCGAAGAAGAGCACCGCCAGCAGATCCCCGAAGGTTTCAAGCCATTTCTCTGCCTTCGGGCCGAAGGCATGGCCGAGAAAGCGGATCTTCGCATGGCCGCCAAGCTTGAGCGACATCGGGAAGAAACTCGCGATCGTCACCGCCGAGACCAGGGCGATCACCTCGGAAAGACCCTCGATCGGGATGGAGAAACCGAAGCGCAGGAGCACGTCCACCACGATCGCGATGGCAATGGCAGTCAGAAGGCCCAGACCGGCGATGGCGAGCGCCTGGACGGCAAAGCCGACCAGACGCTCGAACCGGTTCGCGAAACCGTTGCGCTCCATCAGCTCGCGCGCACCTTGGCAAGCTCTTCACGCAGGGCGGTGATCAGCTCTTCGCCGCGCTCGTGCTGGGCGACCCAGTTGTCGATGACCGGCGCGATCAGTTCGTCGAAGCGCGCGGCCTCATCGTCGGACAGCTCGGTCAGGACGTGGCCGGGCTCGGTCTTGACCCGTTCCTTCCAGTCGGCGGCGATGGAATCGTGCACCCCGGCCGCTTCCAGAGACAGCGGTTCATAGGAGAACTGATCAATCGCGTCGCGTGCTTCCTGCGGCAGCGATTCCCACCGTTTCTTCGTCATCGCGACAAGCATCGGCGACTGACCGAGGCCCACGTTCAGATGGTTCTTGGCCACCTCGTTCAGGCGGAACGCGGCATAGGTGTTCCAGTCCGATACGGTGCCGTCGAGGACGCCACGGGTGATCGCCTCGGCCCCCTGGGTGACGGGCATGCCGACCGGCGTGCCGCCAAGCGCGCGGATCGCGTCGCCCGCCGTCGGACCCGACACACGCAGCTTCAGCCCCGACAACCCGTCGAGCGAGGTCAGCGGTTCAGCGGTATGGATCAGGTTCGGCAGTCCGTTGGCGAGTTGCAGAACGTGCAGGTCTTCATAGCCCCGCAGCAGCCCGCGCTGGAACAGCGCCCAGGTGACTTTCGTCGATTCCGCCGCGCTCGTGAACAGGCCCGGCAGTTCCAGCACCGGGTTGTCCGGGAACCGGCCCGGCGTGTAGTTCGGCACGATGAAGGCGATGTCGAGCACCCCGTCCTGGAGGTATTTCACCTGACCCGAGGGATCGCGCCCCAGCGTACCGCCGGGATACATGTCGATTTGCACAGCGCCGTTGGAGGCGTTTGTGACGCGCTCACCGAAAGGCGCCATCGAGCGGGCATAGGTCGGCTCGGTCGCCGGGCCGAACCAGCCGTATTTCAGTGTCGTGGTCGCGGCGCTTGCGACCTTGCTTGTCATCATCAGCGTGGATGCGGCGAGCCCGCCCAGCACCGTGCGGCGTTTCATGATCATTTATGTTTCCTCCCTTTCATGACCGGCGTCACGGTTTGTTGCCGGTGCTCATCGAAGTGCTTTTGTGGACGCCAGCCCAAAGGCACGAAAGCAATTACTTGACAGAATTGAGCCTACCAGAGCTCGATAAACACACCCCGCTCCTTCGCGGTATAGGTTCGGCCCGCCACTTCCTCGTCCGACATGGTGGTTCGGTTCGCGCGGGTGCGGAACCACAGGAAAAGCTCCTCGCGCAGCGCGCGGCGGGTCTCTTCATGGGCCGGGTCGTCGCCGAGGTCATGGAGCTCCTCGGGGTCGGTTTCCATGTCGAAAAGCTGGGGTCGGAAGCCTTCGAAATGGATGTATTTCCACCGCTCGGTGCGGATCATGACCGAGCGCGCCTCCGACGGGGCCCGCCCGAGAAGCAGCCGCGCTTTCTGGAAGGCGTAATCGTGCTCGGACACCGCCGCCTCGCGCCAGTCTACCGTCTCGTCATGCAGGATCGGCAGCAGCGAGCGGCCTTCGAGCCGGTGCGGCACCGGCGGCTCCCCGGCGGCGGCAACGAAGGTCGGCAACAGGTCGATCGCCTCGGCGAACCGGGTCTCGACGCGCCCGCGTGTTGCGTCGGCGGCGGGGGAGGGGTCGACCACGATCAGCGGAATCCGCGCCGATTGCTCGTGGAACAGGCTCTTCTCGCCCAGCCAGTGGTCGCCCAGGTAGCTCCCGTGATCGCTGGTCAGCACCACCAGGGTATTGTCGAGCTGGCCGCGTTCCTCGAGAAAGGCCATCAGCCGGGCGAGGTGATCGTCGGCCTGCCGGATCAACCCCATATAGGTCGGGATGATATGCCGCCGCTTCGCCTCGTCCTGAAAGGCGTCGGCCTCGTCATGGTCCATGAAGGCGCGCATCACCGGATGCGCCCCGTCCTTCTCGGCCATGTCGCGCACCGCCGGAAGAACCTGATTGTCACCGTACATCTCGTGATAGGGCGCGGGCGCCATATAGGGCCAGTGCGGCTTCATGTAGCTCAGATGCAGGCACCAGGGCTGGTCCCCGGCATCCTCGATGAAGGCCATAGCGCGGTTGGTGAAATAGGCGGTCTCGGAATGCTCCTCGGGCACCCGCGTCGGCAGGTGGGCATTGCGCATCTGCCAGCCGCTCAGGACTTCACCATCGGGGCCTTCGGCGGAATTGGCGAAGTCGTGCCAGGGGTTGTGGCTGTCATAGCCATGGGCGCGCAGGTAGCGGTTATAGCCGAAATCGAGGTTGGGCGCGGTATCGGGATGGATCTGGTCGTCGCGCTCCCACGGTTCGAACCCGCCTTCGCTCAGACGCCGCCCGAGGGCGCTTTCGGTCGGGATCTCCAGCCGCTGCATCCCTGCCCGGTCCGCCGGAAAATGCGACTCGCCCACGACCGCCACGCGATACCCGGCGGGTTGCAGGTAGTCGGCGATGGTCCATTCGCTGAGCGGCAGCGGCACGTCGTTCCAGGTCGAACCGTGGCTGTAGACGTAGCGCCCGGTATAAAACGACATCCGCGAGGGGCCGCAGACCGGCGACTGGCAATAGGCGCGCTCGAACCGGACGCCGCGCGCGGCCAGCGCATCCATCGCCGGTGTGTCGATGGTCGGGTGGCCGTAGCATCCCAGGTAATCGGCACGAAGCTGGTCGTACATGATGAACAGAATATTGGGCTTTGGCATGTCTCCCCCTTTTCTTTGCGGTGACGCTATCGCGCCCCTATCCCCAGACCGCAATCAAACCGATCAGCAGCAGAACGACGAGCACGACGCTGCGGTAGCGTTCACCGATGAAGCCGAACGCCATGCGTCCCAGATACATTCCCACCGCGAAGGTGGGCAGGAACAGCGCGAAGAGCCGGAGCGAGGCCATCTCGATCCCGCCGCTGATCGCGAAGAGCACCAGCGCGCCGACTTCGAGCAGGCCGACAACGTAGATCACGTTCGCCTTCTTCTCTTCGCTGCTGTCATGGCGCGAGACCAGATACAGCACAACCGGCGGCCCGCCCATCGAGGTTGCCCCCATCAGGAGCCCTCCAAGCGCACCGGCCAGCATCTGGGGCACTGGCCCGGATGGCAGGCTGCGGGCGTGGAAAAGCAGCATCAGAAGCGCGGCGGCCAGCGTCACCAGCCCGATCACGCGCTTCATGATCTCCGGGTCGGCGAGCCGCAGAAGGATCACACCCGGGATCAGCAGGACCAGACCGGCCAGACCGGCCGAGGTCACCACCGGCCAGTTGACGCTGGTCCGGTGCCGCGGCGCCATGAACAGGGTCGCGCTGGCACCGATCATCAGCGAGATGACCACCGCCTGCTGCGGTCCCAGCAGATGCGACAGGACCGGCGCGATCACCAGCGCGGACCCGAAGCCGGTCGCACCGCGCAGCAAGCCCGCGCTCGCCGCGGCCACCACACCTATCATTATCGTCGCCGTATAATCGCCCAGCATTCCATCCGCCGCTCAAGTCTCGATCGAGCCCGCACGTTACGGATTGGGAAGGTCAGAAAAAGCAATTAGTGGCGCGGGCCGGCTCTACTCGAAAAAACGTTCCAGCCGCTCGATGCTGAGGATCACCAGCCGCCCGTCCTGAACGTCGACCAGGTTCTCCTGCCGCATCCGCTTGAGGCTCGACGCCACCCATTGCCGGGTGCCGCCGACCAGCTTGGCCAGGTCTTCCTGGCTGTAATGAGCCTGCAAGGTCACGCGGTCGCCGCCGCCCTGATCGCGGGCAAGCGTCACCAGCAGTTGCGCCAGCAGCGAACCGATGGGCCGGGTGCCGAGAAGCTGGATCAGGGCCGAGAAGCATTTGCTCTTGAACGACACGCTTTCGATCACGTTGAGCGCGAATTGCGGCATGTCGAGGATCAGCGTGCGAAGCTGATCGGCCGAGTAGAACCGAAGCTCGCTGTCGCAAACCGCCTCGCCCGACCATGTATGGGTGCCGCCACCGAGGATCTCGGGACCGCCGACGAAATGCCCGCGCCGCCAATAGGCGAGCGTGATCTCGCGGCCGGACGGCGCGATATAGAAGGAGCGAACTTCGCCCTCGTTGATGACCAGAATGCCCTGATGCGGTTCCCCCTGCATGAACACCGCCTCACCGGCCTTATAGTGACGCGAGCGCCCCGCACTCAGCACCCTTTCGCGTTCGGCTGGGGTCAACCCGCGCAGGAAGTCGGGCGCGACGCTGGTTTGCAGAAGCTCCTTGGCGACATAGGTCGAGGTGTCGTTTTCCTCGTCATGGCGCGGTACCATCGCAACCTCCTCCCGCCTGACTTGTTCCGTCCGCGGCGGCGGCGATAAGGTTCGACCGGTCAGGACGCTGGAACAAAAACAGAAGGAGTTAGCCCATAAAAGGGCGCGCTTTCAAGGGCTCTTCGGGTACGGCGAGACGGGCTGAAGCGGCGCGACGGGGGTCTCCTTGGTGCAAAATCAGATGGAGTGCGCCCCTGAGTATGCAAACCGCATGGGCCGGGACGGATACACAGAGTTCAGGACACTCCCGAGAAGCCGGAAGAGCTTGTATCGAAGTTTCGGCAGGTTCAGATCCTTCCTGGAAACACTTTCTGTACCAACTCTAGCCCGCGACTTTCATCGGCGAAGTCTGCACCTGCAGCCATTTGATGAACTCAGTGATGGCGGGATCGCTCGCGCGTTGGTCAGGGATCAGGGCCTTTACGTACAGGGAGGGGATGGAGAAATCCGTCAGCAATTCAGTGACTGATCCATTGTCCAGATCCTCTTTGATGAATTCGCGTGCAATGTTGCCGATGCCAAGACCACGCTTCACCGCGCGGGCCATGATCTGGCTATCACTCGAACTGAAGCGGGGGTTCAGGCTTACATTTATGTCTCCGGACTTCCCGCGAAAGTACCATATATTTCCGCTCGTCAATAACGTGAGACAATCATGCTCCACGAGATCGCGAGGGTGTTTCGGCTTCCCCCGGCGTGCGAGATAGCACGGGCTCGCGACAAGTACCCGCTTCATCGGATAAAGGTCTACGCTCACCACATGCGAATAGGTGTTGCCAAAAGCTCCGATAGCGACATCGAAGCCCTCGTCGATCGGATTGACCGACCTGTCGACCAGAAACAAGTCGATCGAGATATTTGGATATTCCAGTTGGAAGGACGTGATGACGTCCGCGAATGTGTGGATCGCTAGCGTCGTGGGGCACTTGACCTTCATGCGACCGGCGGTTTCCGTACCTGTCCGGACATTCTCCTCCAAGGCCCGGTCCACCTCCACGATCAGTGTCGAGAAGTTCTCGTAGAAGTTCCTACCATGTGCCGTCAGCTCGACCTGACGTGTTGAGCGGGAGAACAACGGAGCCCGGCACTTGTGTTCAAGTTGCTGTATTCGCTTGGTGATTACAGATGGAACCGTATTCAAGCTCTTCGCCGCGGCAGAGAATGACCCAAGTTTGGCGACCGCCAAGAAAGTCCGGATATTCTCCAGCGTATCCATGTACGGGTCCTCCCACCGTCAAGCCAATCATAACCTCCACTGAGACAACGCTCAATCGACACACTGAGAAGTGCGCGCAAAGCGCCAAAGGCGATAGCCACCGCGCCTTGTCGCAAGGCACGGTGGCCAGAGGTACCGTAAATCGTCTTCGGCGGCCCCGTCAGAACAGGAACACGCCCTTGCCGCTGGTCTGATTGTCGAACTTGCGATAGGCTAGAGACGCGTCTTCGAGCGCCCAGCGATCGGTGAAGAGGTGCCCGATGTCCAGCTTCCTGTCGACAACGAACTCAGCACATTCTGACTGAAGAACGGTTGAAAACGTCCACGACGCCACCAGGTTCAGCTGTCGACGAAGCAAGTCGCCACTGACGTCGACCGTGACTTCGCCGCCCTCGCCCACAAAGCCCATCGTCCCCCAAACGCCTGTGCTGCGGATCGCGGACTTGCGCCCCGCCGCCGTGCCGGATGTATCGAGCGTGTACTCGGCGAACCGGCCGCCGGTCAATTCCTTGATTGCCTCAATCTCGTCGGCTCGTCGGATTCACGGTTGACGAGGCGGCAGATTGACTGACCGACGACGAAGTAGACGCCGGTCTGACCGCCCGTACCGATGGTGATGAATTTTTCCTGCGCCATCGCGACAGTACCGGCCGACAAGGCCCCTGCCACCGCGAGCGTTCTGAATAGCTTCATAGCTTATACTCCCTTGTTGCTAATCACGGCGTAGAATTGAATCCGCCGTCATCCTCTCAGGCTAGAACGTCTGCGGCTGCGTTCAAGATGATCCGCACTCACACGACGACCTTTGCCCCCTCCAGGTTTCGTCGCGGCACTCCCGGCCAACGCGAAATGGAGATTCCTGAAAGTCAGGTTAGGCACGTTTGAAATTATGATCAAGCGCCCTGTGAGGTTTGACGCACTGTGGGAATAAGTATTTGTAAAAATGGTGGAAAAACAGGCGTTGCAGTTCGGGGTAACTGCCTCGGCCCTGCCTATGTGTAAAATATATTCATCATTGTGTCGGAAATTTTACAACTCAGGTTTGTTCCGACACATTCGGAAATTGGGATACGTGGGATGCAAAAAGGGCGGGGTAATCACCCCGCCCCGCCGTTTCGTTGCCAAGCAGATCAGGTCAGTGGGCTTCTTCTGCCACCGCGGCCTGAACTGCCTCTTCGAAGATGTTCAACCCTTCCTCGACAATCTCGTCAGAGGCGGTCAGCGGCACCATCACGCGCACCGCGTTCCCGTGCATGCCACATCCGAGCAGCAGCAGACCGCGCTTCATCGCATGTGCGATCACGCGCTTGGTAAAGTCCGCATCCGGCTTGGCGCTATCGAAGTCGGTGACGAATTCGACGGCGACCATGGCCCCGAGGCCGCGGATATCCCAGAACCGGTAGGGCGCGGACCGTGCGCCGATCTCTGCGAACCGCGCCTTGAGCGTTTCACCCATCTGGGCAGACCGGGCCAGCAGGCCTTCGTCCTCGATCGCCTCGATGGCTGCCAGAGCCGCTGCACAGGCGACGGGGTTGCCGCCATATGTACCGCCGAGGCCGCCGGGGTCCATCGCATCCATGATGTCAGCGCGACCGATTACACCGGCCAGCGGGTAACCCCCTGCCATGGATTTCGCCACGGTGATCAGGTCCGGCACGACGCCGGAATGTTCGATGGCGAACCATGTGCCGGTCCGGCCAAAGCCCGCCTGAACTTCGTCGGCGATCAACATGATTCCGTGCTGGTCACAGATTTCGCGCAGTTGCTGCATCATCTCGAAGGGAACGGGGGTGTAGCCCCCCTCGCCCAGAACCGGCTCGATGATGATGGCGGCGACACGGTCGGGCTGCGCATCTGTCAGGAACAGGTTCTTCAGCCCGGTAATCGCATCCTCGACGGTGATGCCGTCCCGCAGCGACGGGAAGGGCGCGCGGAAGACATCCGCCGGGAAGGGGCCCACGTTCTTTTTGTAGGGGCTGACCTTGCCGGTCATCCCGAGGGTCAGAAGCGTACGGCCATGGTAGCCGCCGGTGAAGGCGATGACCCCGGGGCGACCCGTCGCAGCGCGGGCGATCTTTACCGCATTCTCGACGGCCTCGGCACCCGTTGTCACGAGCAGCGTCTTCTTCGGCGCGTCACCGGGGGCAAGTTCGTTCAGCTTCTCGGCCAGCTCGATGTAGGGCGCATAGGGCACCACCTGAAAGCTGGTGTGCGTATAGAGGTCTTCCTGCGCCTTCGCGGCGGCCACGACCTTGGGGTGGCGATGGCCGGTGTTCAGCACGCCGATGCCGCCGACGAAGTCGATGTAGCGGTTGCCGTCCACATCCCAGAGCTCTGCGTTTTCGGCATATTTGGCATAGACCGGCGCTGCCGATGCGACCCCGCGTGCCACTGCCTTTTCGCGGCGCGCGATCAGGTCAGCGTTGGTCGCCTGCGTGCTCGAAGTCTCCACGATGGAGATCTTCGCGGATGATTTCCCGCCTGTCTTGCGGGTGGTCTTCTTTGCAGTGCTGGGCATGAAGGTTTCCTTCCATGGAGACGAGATGCGTTTAAAAAACGCTCTTATGATGTTTAATATAATTGTCAATTCTGATTCTGCACGGCATTTAACGCGCTATGTCGCCTCAGGCTGAAATTTGCCTGTGACAACATCCAGCCCGCGTTCTAGACGATGTGGGCGTCGACTGCGGAGAATGAGCTTGGATATCGGCACCAAACTTCGGGCAATCCGAAAGCAGCGCGGCCTGTCGCAGCGCGAGCTTGCTGCACGGGCCGGCCTGACGAACGGCACCATCTCTTTAATTGAAAAGAACAAGACCAGCCCTTCGGTCGCGTCCCTCAAAAGCCTGCTCGATGCCATTCCCATCAGCATGGCGGAATTCTTTTCGAACCTCGAAGAAACGGCGCTGTCGAAAGTGTTCTACCGCGCGGATGAACTGACGGTCGTTTCGCCGACGGGGGACCAGCAGGTCACATTGCGCCAACTGGGCAACGCCGAAGCCCATGCCTTGCAGGTGTTGCACGAAACCTACCCGCCGGGGGCCGACACGGGGCCGGAACTCCTCAGCCATGACGGGGAAGAGGCGGGTATCGTGGTGCAGGGCGCGATCGAGGTCACGGTCGACGGGGTTTCCGAAACGCTGAACGCGGGTGACGGTTACCTCTTCGACAGCCGCCTGCCGCATCGGTTCAGGAATACCGGCAAGGAAACCTGCATCGTGATCAGCGCCTGCACGCCACCCAGCTTTTGAGGGTCGCATAGAAAGAACCCCGCACGCCGTTCTGGCGCGCGGGGTTCACTGTCCGTCCATGACAGCGGGGTGGGGGCAGTTCGTCAGCGTCTGTCGTCGCGACGCTTTGAATTGCTCTCCTGTGCATCCCATTGATGCCGGTGTTCGTTATAGTCGTTCCGCCTGTTCGTGGTCAGAGCAACTATGATGATCGCAGCCATGGTCAGGATCGTCAGACTTCCAAAAAACAGTTCTGTTTCCATGTCCTTCCCTTTCCACGTGTAAACTTAGAATTTCGCTCTCTTCGACACCTCAACTGCGCTCCGGTGCCACCGGTTCCGGGGAGAAGTAGATTTCCTGCGCGGCACTCTGTCGGTTTCCGCCGCCCAAAACGCGATATTTCGGATCAAACTTTCCAGATGGCTTGGATGCAATTTGGGGCGATAGGCGCTGCGCAAATGGATCGTGCGCAACACAACCTTAAGCCTATCTGTCTGCTTATGTTAAGTTTTATGGCGGCCGATAGTTAAGGTACCAAACCATGTTCCGCGCGTAAGGGGAGACAAATTCCGGGCGCTCTGCCTCTCGTGTTGCGGAATTCTGTTGAGCGGAAACCCGCGAATTCGAGCAATATTGATGCCATTATGCTACAAATGTGATGCCGGAAAGATTCAGTAGTCGTAAACCTGCTTCGACCGCTGCGGTACCGGGAAGACTACCGTCATGTGGTAGCTGTCTTCGTCATCTCTCACTTCGGTCTGTCCGTTCAACTGGCGGCTGAACGCCTGAATGAGCCGCGAGCCAAGGCCTGTGCCGGCTTCCTCGGGCTTTTCGCCCACCGTGTTGGATATCGTCAACCGGGCATGATCCGGCTCTTCGAAAGTCAGCGAGATCGAGATCGAACCGGGGGTATCCTTGCCGTGTGCCGGGACGTATTTAAGCGCGTTGGTCATCGCCTCCGATACCAGCAGCGTCAGGGGCGCGGCATCGTCGGCGTCGAGCAGCACGGATTCGAAATGCTTCTCAACCTTGACGTTCGCGCCCGCGGGGAGGCCGACCGAAAGGAGCTGGCCCACGATTTCCTCCATCAGGGCACCCGCGTCGACCCGCACCAGATCGTCATTCTGGTAAAGGTTCTTGTGCACCGTCGCGAGGCTGAGAATACGTTCCTGCAACCGCTGAAGCACCCGACGCGCATCCTGAGATTTCGCCTGCCGGATCTGCATGTTCATGATGGAGGAGATCAGCTGAAGATTGTTCTTCACCCGGTGGTGAACCTCCTTCAGCAGAATGTTCTTCTGGCGCAACCCGTCTTCGAGCGTGGCTTCATCCCGCAGGATGGATTCCGCCATGGCAATGAATGATGCCTCGATCTCCACCAGTTCGGTTGGCACGCCCGCACCCAGCGTATCCTTGGGCAGCGTCCGGTTCAGCGCAAAGCGCCGCATCTGCCGCCCGAGCTTGCGAATATGCGTAATGGCAAGACGGTTGAGTGCCCAGAACGCGACGATGAGGCTGGCCAGCCACATGGCGATGGGCAGCAGCCCGCTGAGGCGTGTGGAAAGACCCGATTGCAACATCGCGGTATCCGCGGGCCAGACGCTCATCGCGTAGACGGCATTGGGCACGATCGGCAAAACGGCAAAGGTGCGCTCGGTTCCATTGGCGTTGTCGGCGGCAAAGACAATCGGATCCTTGCCAACAAAGCCCGATACCGGGACGCCGGTGGGAAATTCGATATCCGCGGTCTGAAGGCCCAGTTCCGTGGTCAGGATCTCCCCGCTCTTGTTCAGGGTCACCATGGCAAGCGGGTTCAGTGTGCGGGGGCTTTCCTCGATCTCATCGAAGGTTTCGTGCGGGATCGATATCGCGATGTAGCCGACGAGCTCCTCCTGCTCGAAGACAGGTGCGTTGATGACGGTAACAGGCTTTTCCGTGATCGAACCGAACCGGGTGGAGGTCGCCCTGCGCCAGGGTTCCTGCTTCAGCTTCATGAAGCCTTCGTCCACCGAGAAGTCGAATACCCGGCCTTCCGAAGAACAGGTCATCCGGCCGTCGGGCTGAATGAAACCGACAAGCGAATAGGCGTTCGACGCTTCGGCGTAAGCTGCAAGAAATTCGGAGCAGAGCGAATTGTCGTCACCCCAAAGACGCACCATGGGGGACAGCGCTTCGGCCGCGCCGAACGCCTCCTGAATGATCAGCCGTTCGGCGGCAGAGGCCTGTTCGGTAATCGCCAACAACGACAACTCGGCGCTCATCCGGCTTTGTTCGGCGATCTGTCTGGTCTGGACAACGGCGATCAGTCCTATGGGCAGCAAAGCCAAGGACAGGAAAAGCAAAACGCGGACAGTAAGTCCGCGCAGCAGATCCCCGTTGAAAAAACCAGATGTCATTTCAGAATGAAGATACTTTGGACGCAGATAGAACTGACATTGTGGCGTCGTCCGTCATTTCAAGCGCCTCATCCTCATTGAGCCCCATCAGTTCCGCCAGCCTTGCGCGGGCCCGATTGGTGCGGCTTTTGATCGTGCCGACGGCGACACCGCACATATCCGCAGCTTCCTCATAGGAAAACCCGGATGCACCGACAAGAAGCAACGCTTCGCGCTGTTCGTCTTTCAGCAAGGCCAGCGCCTTGCGGAAATCGGCCATCTGCATGTGACCGTCATGGGCGGGTTTCTCCGCCAGATTGTCGGTGAACACGCCATCCACATCCGCGACCTCGCGGTTCGCTTTCCGGCGGGATGAATAATAGGTGTTCCGCAGGATCGTAAACAGCCACGCCCGCATGTTGGTCCCGACCTCGAATTTCTCGATGTTGGTCCATGCTTTCACAAGCGTGTCCTGCACCATGTCATCGGCGATCGCGCCATTGCGCGTCAAACTGATGGCGAACGCCCGCATTGCCGGCAGATGCTCTACCAGCTCGTCACGTGGATCACTTCCGCTCATCCGCGTGAACCTTCGCCGGATTCCTGTTTTTTGAGTTGGCTCAGGAGTTCTTTGAACCGGTCCGGGATACCTTCTTCGAGTGTTTCGTCGAAAACCCTTCTCAGATTTTCATCGATCACTTTTTCCCGATCGTCCCGGTTGTCTGATTGCACCAACATGCCCTCTAGCTTCACAGCTTTGTCCAATTTAAAGTACGCATACTGGAACCAAACACAATGCTCGGATGTTTGGTTCCAAGAAAAATCAAACAAGGACGTTCACCAATGACCGATACCCCTCAGACCCGCAGCATCAGCGACGAATTGGGAGACAACATTCCCTATCTTCGCCGGTTCGCGCGTGCCATGACAGGTAGCCAGAAAAGCGGCGACATGTTCGCCGCAGCCGCGTTGGAGGCTATTCTGGTCGACCGGTCGGTTCTGGATGGTATGGACACCAAGACCGGGCTTTTCAAGGTGCTCTATGGTATCTGGGCCAGCGCCGGCGCCCCCGTCGAAGAGGGCGAGAATGGCCTGCAGGCCAAAGCGCAGCGCCACCTCGCGAAACTGACGACGGATAGCCGCGAAGCCTTGCTGCTGCATACGATCGAAGGATTCAATTTCCGCGAAGTCGCTTCTATCGTGGGTGTCGAAGAGAGCGAGGCCGAGCAGCTCGTCGATATCGCACGCCGCGAAATGGCGGACAGTGCGACAGGTTCCGTCATGATCATCGAGGATGAGGCGATCATCGCGATGGATATCGAGTCCATCGTGGCGGATATGGGCCACCGCATCACCGGCGTGGCCCGGACGCGGGACGAGGCCGTGAAGCTCGGCCGCGCCGACGTGCCGGACCTGATCCTTGCGGACATCCAGCTGGCGGACAACTCGTCGGGCATCGACGCCGTCAACGATCTGCTGGGCGAGCTGGGCATGCGGCCCGTGATCTTCATCACCGCCTTCCCCGAACGGCTTCTGACCGGCGACAAGCCGGAACCGGCCTTCCTCATCTCCAAGCCCTATTCCGTCGATCAGGTCGTTTCCGCCGTCTCGCAGGCGATGTTCTTCTCGTCCACGGAAACGCTGAACGCCTGATCCAGTTGCACCGCGCTGCCGCCCGGTACAGGGCGGCGGGTCGGTGCATTTCCCACGTCATCGCCCCCCTTGGGGCGCAGAATACAAAGGAGCCTTACCATGGCGAAATCCACGACAGCTTCCACCGATACCTCTTCCTCCAACGTGACGGTCGAGGATCTGTCCTCCCAGCTCGAAATCCTGAAAAAGGACATCGCGGCCCTGACCAACTCGCTTGGCGACTACGGCAAGACCAAATCGCAAGAAGTCACGCGCCAGGCCAAGGACGCGGTGAACGATGCCACCACGGCAGGCCGCGTCCGTGCGCTTGAAGCACAGGCCTCGGCTGAAGAGTTCATCCGCACCCAGCCCGCCACCGCGCTCGGCATCGCGGCAGGTGTTGGCTTTCTCGTCGGTATCGTGACGGCGCGCCGCTGATGCTGGGGCTGGTTGCCGCCCAGTTCAACGCCGCCGCATCGCGGACGGCAAAGACGGCCGCGCTCGGACTGAGCGCGGCCATTTTCCTCGGCATCGGGTTCATATTCCTGACGACGGCGCTCTGTCTCTTCTTGCTAACAGTGACGACGCCGGTGGTGACCTTCCTCATTCTGGGGATGGCCTATGTCGGCATCGGATCGATCATCTTTTCGGTGATGCAGGCACGCAATCGCGCCCATCAAAGGCGCAGGGAAGCAGCAGCCGCAGCCGCGACCGCAGCGGTTCCCGCCACGATGGCAGGGGGTAGCGGAGTCGTCGGTCTGCTGGTGGCCTTCATTACCGGGCTTACTGCTGCCCGGAAAGCGCGCTTCTGACAGCGCGAAGCAGCATTTCGGAGTTGAACGGGCGGGACACCTGATGAAACATGCCGGTGGACCCGTCGCTTTCCGCCGTATCGTCCGAAATCACCACGAAAGAGATGTCCTGCGTCTTCGCACGCAGGATGCCCAAAAGAGATTCCAGTTCCTTCCGGTTCGAAGACAGAACAGCGACACAGGGCTGCAAAACACCCGCGGCCTTTTCGGCCAGTTCCTCAAGCGCGGAATAGGCCGAAACCTGAACACCGGGAAAATTCGCTGCCAGCGTTTCCAGAATGTCGCAACGAATGAACGGATCTCTCTCGAAAACGATAAATGACATAACCAAGCGCCCCATTAATGCACTAATGATACCAGAGAATGCGGCGCCGCGCATTAAACTGTGACACAAGACTAGGAATTCGGATGACGACACAGTGCCGTTATTGCCCCCTCCGCCGGAAGCGGGCCTTTCTGAATTTGTCTCGCGAAGAGATTGAGTTCATGCAGCGGTTCAAGACCGGCGAACTGACCACGGAACCCGGGGCCACCATCCTGATGGAAGGCTCCAGCAC
>NZ_LWGH01000766.1:0-3008 GCF_001635395.1 Sulfitobacter sp. HI0129
TGCGCCTCCAATTAGGTAGCGGTTGTAGGCCTGCTGGCTTCCCATGGCGGCGCGGGCGAAACTGTATCCGCCACCGAGGCCTCCGGAGAGGGCAGGCATCATGATGTTGCCGGAGATCGCGCGGACGATGAAGGGTGTTGCGATGATGAACCCTTTGGCCATGAGGACCATCATGAAGAAGGGGAGAAGGGCACCAATGTTGGAAGCCCCTTCCGGATCACCCAACTCGCCGATGAGAGCCGAGGCCACCCCGGTGATGGTCGCGAAGACACCTGCGACCACGATCGGGTAGATCGCGAAGGAGATAAGCGCGGATAACCAGCGCGCGAAATAATCCTTGGTGACCTCGAAGAGGGTCAGGAAGATCATCACCGGGGCGATCCCGATCAGGAGCGCGATCATCAGGCGGGAGGCCACGAGGATGAAGGCGGCCAGCCCGCCGAGGATCGAGAGCAGAAGAACACCGACGATGTCGAGCATGGCGCCGGCCATCCAGTTCAGCTCGGACCCGGCAGCGTTCAGATAGTCGCCCAGTTCCGCGATCAGGCGGTCGAATTCTTCGGCGAAGGTGCCTGAGGGGCCAGGGCTGCCGCCGCCGACGGAGGCCACAAGGGCGCCTGCAATACTGTCGATCCCATAGAGAATGGCAGACGAGAAGGCGTTGAACTGCACCCAATTGGTCGCGAATATCCCGATGAGCCCGATCTTGACCGCAAGCCAAAAGGCCGTGTGCCCATCCATGGCCCGGTATTGATAGATCATGTTGATGCCGACGAGGATCACCACCAGCGTTGTCCCCAAAACCAGGAGCGTGCCGACCGTTGCCGCAACCGCACCAAACTGGGTCTCAGCGGCGGTGTCGAGATAGGCTTGGGAGGTTTCAACGACGTAGGTGACGACACTCATCGCGGGACTGCCTTACCAATTGCCTGCGGCGTCGCAGATGGCCTTGGCGGCAGTTCGGGCGGCGTTGGCGCGGCGATTGTAGCCTTCCGAGGCTTCGAGCATTTCCCACCGTTCGTCGCTCGCGTAGCTCTCCCGAAACATCGCCTCGGCCGCGTCCCAGGACGGGAACCGGGTCGCGCAGTCGCAGTTGCCGATCTCGACGACCCGCTCGAGATTCTGGGCGCGATAGATGTCCTGAACCAGAACCCGCTGATAGGCTTGGCGCAGGGGGATCTCCTGCATCCAGATGGGCTCGGCGTGCCGGTCCGAACAGACGTCAAAGCTGCGCTCGAGGGTCGGCACTAGGTTGCGCTCGGCAACGGCGAAGGTAGGCTTCAGGCTTAGGGCCAGCGCGGCCAAGGCGAGGTGCTGCGCCTGCCTCATGCCGTGGCTCCAGCGGGTGTGGTTTCGCGCTTCAGGAAAACGGTGTGCCCGATATTGGCAAATTCCGAAGTGCTGATCGACACCACCTCCCACCCGTCTGCGCCCTTCTCGTTCAGGCTGGCCTGCATGTCGGAGAGGCTGGTCTTGCGGGTCATGGGAAAGGACAGGATATTGTATTCAAACGTCTTCATGGGGAAGTTCCGATCTCGGTTGCGCCGGGGAGGTAGAATTCCGTGATGCCGCGTTTGCCGTCGTGGCGCCCAGCCTGGATGATCACGTCGATGGAATTCTCGATGTATTGGATCATGTCGGCATAGGTCATCGGGATCTCGGTTTTGAGTGCTGCGATCGCGAGCCGCTGGACGGCCAGTTGCGGGGTTTCGGCATGGAGCGTGGTCATGGAGCCGCCATGACCGGTGTTGATCGCCTCGAGGAAGGTCATGGCCTCCTTGCCGCGCACCTCGCCGAGGATGATCCGGTCGGGGCGCATGCGCAGCGTCGCGGTGAGGAGCACATCGGCGGATTGGAATTCCGCGTCGCGATTGGCGATGAGGGTCACGGCATTTGGTTGGGTCGGCAGAAGCTCGGCGGCTTCTTCGATGGTGACGATGCGTTCCTCGGCCGGTACGTGAGAGAGGATCTTGCGCGCGGCGACGGTCTTGCCGGTGGAGGTGCCACCCGAGACGATCATGTTGAGTTTATTCTCGACGCAGAAGGCAAGCGCATCATCGATCAATCCGGCAGCCACCACGGCGCGCAAGGCGCGCTTTTTTTCGACGCGCAGGTCTTCGAGCTTGCGCTCTTTTCCGTAGAGGAAATCGAGTGCGATGCCCTCGAGTGGCAGGCTCGAGAAGAACCGCAGGCTGATCGACATGGCCGAGAGCACGGCGGGCGGGGTGATGACCTGTGCGCGGATCGGGCGTCCCTTGTAGGTGATCGAGACCGAGACGATGGGGCGGTCCTTGCTCATCGTGGTATTGGCAGAGGAGGCGATCTGGTTGCCGAGGTCCCTGACCTGAACGCCCGTCAGCCTTTGATCCAGCGCGCGCATGAAGTGATCGCCCTGGAATTCGCCCCAGCAGGTCCCGTCTGGATTGATGCAGATCTCGATGACATCGTCGCGGGCGGCGGCGTCGATCCTGTCGAGGGAGGTTTCGAGATAGCTCAGCGACATGGCCTCAGAATATCTCCAGATCGCGGTCGACCATGACGGTGACGCGGGCGCCCTGGTCGACATAGATGACGGGGCCGATGGAGAGGTAATCGCCAATGACGCTGTCCGTGGCATCTGCCAGATCATCGCCAACGTCTTCGAGAACGTCGGCGGCAGTCTCATCCTGAACCTCGGAGGCGGCGGCACTTGGCGCGGCCGAGATCAGCGAGATCAGGGCGGCCGACCCGAAACGCTCGGCGAAGCGTGTGTCTATGAGGCCGGTGACGCCAGAACGGCCCAGTTCATCACCTCCGAAGGAGCTGATCTGGACGGTCTGATTGTCAGGCAGGATGATCCGGTCCCAGGCGATCGTGACGCGGCGCTGCGCGATATCGACGCCAGCGCGGTAGCGCCCGATGAGACGCGATCCTCGGGGGATCAAGAGGCCCACGCCATCGACGCTGTAGACATCCTCGGACACCACGGCACGGGTCTGGCCGGGCAGGGAGCTGTCAAGGGCAGTTTC
>NZ_LWGH01000767.1:0-378 GCF_001635395.1 Sulfitobacter sp. HI0129
AGGCAGCCGACGTTCGAGGAAACGGATCACGTAAAAACATTCTACCGGCTGGCGCGTAAGTAAACGGTAGATAGGCAGGGGGACGATAGCCATGTTGCGGCGCATTGGAGATACGACAGCACCCGCCCGGGCAGCGATGACCAGGCGGAATTTTTTGCGCAGCAGCGGTCTGACGGGGTTGAGCCTGGGCGCGTTCAGCGCGGGCGCGGGCGCGGGCCGCNTGCAGGCGGCAACGGGGCCTAAAGCGGCGGCGGCGGACATGGTCGTGCGCAAGACGGTCTGCCCCTTCTGCTCGGTCGGCTGTTCGATCTGGGCCGAGTTGCGCGATGACGTCTGGATCGGGCAGGAGCCGGTCTTTGAAAGCCCCATCAATCAGGG
>NZ_LWGH01000768.1:0-1427 GCF_001635395.1 Sulfitobacter sp. HI0129
ACGAAACTTTCGCGGCTCGGGAAGGGGTATTCGGGGCCCTGCCCCCAGAGCCCCAACCGCGCGGCATAAGCGAGGTTGTGCACGCTCGTGGCGCCCGTGGCCGAGACATAGAAGACGCGGGCGCCGGGGGCGGCAAGTTGCAACCGCAGCCCGGCGAGGCCCTGCTGGGAGGGTTTGACCCCCCTGCCCTGCTCGGACCCGGCCGCGTTCTGCATGGCATGGGCTTCGTCGAAAGCCAGAACACCATCGAACCCCGCGCCCATCCAGTCGAGGACCTGGCTCAGCCGCGAGGTGCCGCATTTGCCCGCGGACCGCAGTGTGGCGTAGGTGACGAAGAGGATCCCGTCGCCCATCGGGATGGGCTGATCCGGTTTCCATTTCGAGAGCGGCTGGATGTCGGCGGGCGAGCCACCGAGATCGGTCCAGTCGCGGATCGCGTCCTCGATAAGCGTGGCGGATTTGGAAACCCAGATCGCCTTCCTGCGCCCCGCCAGCCAGTTCAAAAGGATCAGCCCCGCGCATTCGCGGCCCTTCCCGCAACCGGTGCCGTCGCCGAGGAAATAGCCGAGGCGATAGGCCCGTGCATCCGGGTTATCATCGGCGCGCGTCAGCTTGGTCTGGTCGTCGTCGATGGTGAATCGTCCTGGCAGGTCGCGCCCATGGGCATCATGTGCCATGATGATGGTCTCAAGCTGTGCCTCGGAGAGATGCCCATCCTCGATCAGCCTGGCAGGCAGGCGCAATTCTGAACTGGCCGCGCCAGAGGGCATGGGCGGCGCGACAGAGGCCATGGCGATACTTTCGACAAGCGGCGTGGGATGTTCTTGCGCACCCGGGATCTCGATCCGCTGCGGACGGTAGCGCGCATAGATGTCCGAGACGGGCGTGTTGTCGCGCGGAGCCTCAAGACTTGTGAAGCTTAGCGGGATGGCAGCATTGGCGCGGGGTTTGGAGGCGGCGACTGTGGCAACTGGGCGCTTGCGCGTGACAGGTACTGGACCGACTGATCGCGCATGAGGGTTTGTCGCCGCCCGTTGGGCGGGGCGCTTCTCAGGCCGGCTTGCGGCCACGGCGTCGACAAAGGGAAGGGCTTCCTCCAGATCCTGAACCCTGGCGCGGATCATCTCGCCGTCGTCCTGCACCTTGTTGAAGACCATGAGCTGGGTTTCGACAGAGGTGCCGAGCTTGCGGTAGACCTGCCCCGGCATCGTCAACGCCAGTCGCGGCGTCAGGAGGCCGCAGGCGCGGGACCAATGCGCGGCATCGCGTTCGGGCGTGAATCCCGGCGGCATGATCGCCACAAGCCGCCCGCCGGGTGCCAGGCGCTTTGCAGCCGCGATGAGATGCTTGGCGGCGATGTGCTTGTCTCGGGAGCGATCGACCGAGGAGGCGAAGGGCGGGTTCATCACCACGACGTCGGGTAGAAC
>NZ_LWGH01000769.1:0-623 GCF_001635395.1 Sulfitobacter sp. HI0129
CCTCCGCTTCGGGGTCGGGGGCGATATTCGCGGGCGCGGACAGCCCGCGCGGGCGGCCATGCAGGTTGAAGCGCAGCCGGTAGCCCGGCGCCCGCCCGACCCGCCATTCGAGCGGCTTCATCTTTCGCCGCCCCAGAAAGACGCTGTCATTCATGTTGGCGCCGAAGGCGAAATACCAGACCTCCTCTTCCGGGTGCCCCTCCAGCTTCAGGCCCCACATCCGGTACCAGAGCCGGGCAAGCGGCCAGACCCGCAGTATGATCGGCATCCACAGACGTTTGAGAAATCGGCGAAACGCGATCATGAAACCTCTCCTGCGGCGAGGCGCGAAATGCGCCGCAGCAGGACGAATTGAAGGATCGCCGCAAGGATCGCCGCGACAAAGACCGCATGAATGGATATCGCCGCCACCAGCCCCCCGCCGAGCAGTGGCAGCAGCGCGGCGGGCGAAGCGAGCGCGTTGAAATAGGCGGAATAGGCCGGGCGCCGGTCGTCCGGCGAAATCTCCATCAGGTAGCCGAGATACCCGATGGTCACCCCGTTCATCATCGCGCCGATCACCACGAAAAGCAGCATGTAGCCGACGATCCCCGCCCCTGCGCCGAGCAAAAGCAGCACGAAGA
>NZ_LWGH01000770.1:0-1654 GCF_001635395.1 Sulfitobacter sp. HI0129
ATGCCGGCAAGGCTTGGATGCTTGGGCTTAAAGCACGCAAGCGACCGAAAGTCGTTGCGGTCGCGCTCGCCAACAAGACTGCCCGGATCGCTTGGGCGCTCCTGCGCCGCAACGAGATCTACGCGGCCCCTGTCTCCTGAGCGCGGAACCGCTGACGGAATGCGTGAAGCTGAGAAGAGATGACAAACCGGTCGAACCGGGGATCGGGACACCCCAGGGGGTCAAGGCGCAGAAAGCGCGCAATTTTGATTGGGACCCGATCCGCGGACTTCATCTGGGCCAGCGGCTAGACCGCACCACAAAGGCCGTAGACATGACTGCTTTCGGCATAGGCGCGTCAATTCCCAGCTTGCGCAGCAGGGGTCGTCCAGACATGGGAACACTTGCCCTCGCCAGAGATGCCCACTGCGCGTTGGCGACGGTCCACCAATGACTTGCGCCACCGGACCTGTGGGGGAACCGGCGCAGCGCCAGTTCCCCATCGGCTCATTCTGCCGGAACCCAGGGCCGGTTATAGGCTGCCACGCGCCAATCACCGTGTTCGATGAACCGGGGGGCGCTCCCGGTTTCCAGCGCCTCGGCTGCGGCGTTCAGCGCCTCGGGCGATGTCTCGGGCCAGGCGCCCGTTTCGATCCGTTCGACCAGGGTCTCGACGATGGCCGTGCTTTCGGCAGCCGTGAACTCGCAATGGCCCGTGCCCTGGACCAGCGACTGCCGATACAGATCGCCGGTACCCTGCTCCTGCACCAGCGCGCCGTAGCCTTCCATCAGCGTGTAGGGAATGGCCCAGTCGCCCAGCATGTGGATGCGGATCGCCGGAACCTGCAGATCGCCGGTCGTCGTGCGCCCGTCTGCGGCCCAGAAATCGCGCGCATAATCCGAGGCCGCGATGCGGGGGGCGGCGTCGATCCTGGCAATGTCGGCCTGAAGGTCCAAACCGGCCTGTTCGTAGAGCGCCTCAACCGTCCGCGCCATCGCGGGTGCGGCATTCTGGTAGAAGGCGGCATAGTCGACCCCCTCGTTCCCGGAAAGTTGCTGCCCCGATGCGGCGTTTTCGAACAGAAGCCGCGAGGACCCGCCAACATTACCGCCGATGCGCAGCGCCGAGGCCACGATCATGTCGGCCATGGCGCCGGCATCCGCGGTGTCGGGTAGTTCGGTCCCCTCGACCATCCACGGCGACCACTGTCCGATGGCGAAGGCAAGCGCCAGCCGCGCGCGGCCCTCCGGGCTTTCGCCCGCCGTTTCGATGGCGGCCATCCAGGACGCACGGATCGCGTCAAGGCTGCGCTCGCCACCCGCTCCGGCATTGGGCAGGCCGACGATGGCGAGATCGCTGGCCGGACCGTGCCCAGCGGCCTCATAGCTTTCGCCCAGCAGGGTCTGCATGGCGAACCAGCCATCCAGGAAACTGCTCATGATCCAGACCGGCGTATGGGCGGCAAGCACGGCGGCACCGTCGATCCTGTCCGGGTAATCCTCGGCCGAAGCGAGGCTGTCGAGCCCTCCGCCAGAACAGCCGTATTGCAGCACCATGTCAGGAGCGCGCTCCAGGTCCGTGAAAATGTCCTGAACAGCTTGTAGATTCAGGATTTCACGCTGCGGATCGTATTGCCACAGGCGCAGCGGGTGCCGGGCGAGCCCGGCGAAGGCA
>NZ_LWGH01000771.1:0-389 GCF_001635395.1 Sulfitobacter sp. HI0129
TCGGCATGCAGTTCATCGGCGGCGTGGGTGCTGACCCGAGCGTCGGGGGGGTCGCCTACTGGGCGCATGCGGGCGGGTTCCTGGTGGGCATCGCGCTCACCGTGCCGGTCTGGCTGAGCCTTGGCGGTCCGGCCTTCTGGAGCCGCACCCACGGGCATCCGCCCCACCCCGAAACGCGCTATCCCCTGAGCGGGAGCCGCATCCCCAAAGTCCGCCGCAGATGAGCGACGCGGGCGAGCGCCACCGGGCAAGCTGCCACTGCGGGGCCGTGGTGATCGAGGCGGAGTTTCCGCAAGGTATCACGGGGGCGAAACGCTGCACCTGCAGCTTTTGCCGCAGGCGGCAGGCGGGCAATGTCACCGCGCTGAGCAGCAGCGTGCGCGTCCTGC
>NZ_LWGH01000772.1:0-1398 GCF_001635395.1 Sulfitobacter sp. HI0129
GATCTGAAGATCGGTCAGCGGACGGGCCTGGCACAGCTTGACGCCCTCGGCGGGACCGGCCTGAACCCCCTGCCCGCGCACCATCGCCTCGCCCGCCGCGATTCCGCCTTCGCAGGACGAACACACGCCCTTGCGGCATGAGTAGGGAATGGCGTAGCCCGCGCGATCAGCCGCGTCGAGGACGGTTTCGTCCTCTTCGCAGTCGAAGCCGATATCGTCATGGTCGGTGACGGTTATACGAAAACTCACTGAATACCTCCGACAAGCCTGATCGCGGCGACCGCCGCATCGCTGGACGCCTGACCCTTACCCGCAATATCGAACGCCGCACCGTGCCCGACACTGGAAAAGACCAGCCCGGAGCCGATCGACATCGCCGCCGAACTGCGCCCGGCCAGCAGCTTGACCGGGATATGGCCCTGATCGTGATACATGGCGACAAAGGCATCATAGCCTTCGCGCACCAGCATCACGTCGGCGCCTTCCGGCCCGTGCGCGTCGATCCCCTGCGCGCGCAGCCGTTCGATGGCGGGGGTGACGATGCGGTCGTCCTCATCCCCGAAAAGCCCGCCCTCGCCCGCATGGGGGTTGATCCCGAACAGCCCGATGCGCGGGGCGTCGATCCCCAGACCGCTGAGCGCCTGATGCGCGGCCAGCGTGGCGCGTTCGATCAGTTCCGGCGTCAGCCGGTCGAGCGCGGTGTGAATGCCTTCATGCAGCGTCACATGCACGACCCGAAGCCCGCCGCCGATCAGCATCAGGAAAACCGAATCCTCGCCGGTGCCCAGAAGCTCGGACAGAAGGTTGGGATAGCCCGAAAATGTCCGCCCGCTGGCATTGACCGCCGTTTCCGAATGTGGGCAGGCCACGATGCCGCGGCCGGTGCCGTCCTTGACCAGCGTCACCGCGCGCTCGACATAGGCGACCGTCGCCCGCCCGCTGGCGGCGGTGGGTGTGCCGGGCGTCACATCGGCCGCGTCAAGCGCGCCCACCTCATGAAGATCGACGTGGCCGGGCGCGCCCCATTTGTCCATGGACGACTCAAGTGTGAAGCCCGCCGCCGCTACGACCGGCTCCACCAGATGCCGGTCGCCCACGATCACCGGGCGCAGCGTCGGATCGTCGGCCAGCGCGATAGCGGCCTTGGCCGCGACTTCCGGGCCGATCCCGTTGGCATCGCCAACGGTGATCAGCACTCTTTCCTTTTGCGCCGTCATTACAGCGGGAAACCGAGCAGCGTGTCGATCTGGTTGCTGTCCAGCACCACAGTGCGCGACACGATCTTGGCCTCGTCACCGACGATCCGGTAGCGGTCGATATAGCGCCCGGTGGCAAAAAGATCGGTCGGCCCCTCGCGGGTGATCCGGGCCACCATAAACGAAGTTTCCGAATCCACTT
>NZ_LWGH01000773.1:0-394 GCF_001635395.1 Sulfitobacter sp. HI0129
TGCGCAATGCCTTGAGGCAGGCCTCCAGACCGGATCGGTCGTCTTTCTTTCCTGATGCAAGGTCAGAATAGATCTGATCCTCTGCAACGTCGGCGGCGATCAGCGCATCCCGTTGCAAATCGAGGGACTGACTGCCGTCGGCTTTCGAGACCCGCGCATAGCCGATCAGCATGTTTCACAAACGTTCGTTTGAGATGATCTGGAAAACGACGAGCTTTCGGCCATCAGAATAATTCCTTATTCAGTATCTTAATCATAAATACCCAAACCATATAGGGAAATCAAAAGAAACATGGCGCATCGTACTATCCTCACCGAGCGTCAGCGCTCAGCACTTTTTGATCTTCCAACCGATGAAACGGCGATGTTGCGCCACTACACCCTTGCCGACGAC
>NZ_LWGH01000774.1:0-1066 GCF_001635395.1 Sulfitobacter sp. HI0129
ACACGCGGGCGCGCGGGCAGGATTTGCCCGTCGGTTGTGGAGATCGGCCCCGGCTCGACGATGCGCGGCTCCCGGTCGCCGAAGAGCCGCGACAGGTCGAGCCCGTCGTCGAAGAACACCGATGCCCAAGCGGCGACCCCGGCCAGAAATACCAGCAGACCCGTGGTCAGCATCAGCCCGAGGAAACGGGGTTTGCCCCCCACTTCGGTCTGACGGGCACCGAAGACGGTCATCCTTTCGGCTTCGGTCAGAGCGGTGCGGGGTTTTTCGGATTTCTCGGCTTCTGCCTTCGGCTTGGCATTTCCGGCACCATGGCGCGCGGCGAACGCGGCGACGGCATCGGGTTTGCCGGCGTCGTCGGGCTGGGGCGCGGTGGCATGTGACAGGGCGGCTTTGGCCGCGGAGGGGGCGGGCGTTCCTTGGGCCGCGGCGCCTGCGGTCAGGTTCGGCTCTACCCGTGCCGGGCTATCCCCGCCTGCCTTGCCGCGCCGGCTGGCGAAGGGTTGCGCGCTTTTTTCATCGCGCGACGCGGTGAGGGAGGGCGAGGCGCCCCCGCTGGTGTCTGCCCGGCGCGAAGCACCGCCGAGCGAGGGCAGCACAAAGGCAGACGTTTCGGCGTCATCCCTGTCTTCCGAGGTCTCCGGCTCCTCGTCCTCCACAGGGCGGGCGGGGCCGCGCAAGGAGGCAAAGGCGGCTTCGGGGCCGATGGGCGCGTCAAGCCGCTTTGAAACCGGTGCATGGGTGGCTGGCGCGACGTTGCTATCCTCTGCCGCGGCGTTTTTCTGCTGCGACAGCGACGCGCGGCCAACCGCCGTGGTCACGGTGCGAAACCCTGCGAGCAGGCGCGCCTGTTCATCCGCGCTGGGGGGCGCCATGCCCGTGTTGGGCATCTGCGGCACCTCTGTGGGTGTCTGCGGTTGCGGCGCTTCGGGCGGTGCCTGTGGCGTGGGCACCTCCGTCGGGGTGTCGGGGCCCTCCGGGTCGCTGGGTTGCGGCGCGGGTTCTGGCTCGCTCGGCGGGCGTTCGCGGGGGCCGTCCGGCTGGTCGGGTTCGGGCGTACGGTCCG
>NZ_LWGH01000775.1:0-390 GCF_001635395.1 Sulfitobacter sp. HI0129
TCTGGTCGCCCCCACCCCGGCAGGTGCTGCCCCCACCAGCCGCTACGTCTTTGACGAGGTACAATGGGGCAACGACACGACCCATCACGTCGCCGAAGGATACGATGCGCAGATCCTGCTGCGCTGGGGCGATCCGGTCACCGCCGACGCGCCCGAATTCGACGTCATGAACCAAACGCCGGAGGCGCAGCTGCGCCAGTTCGGCTACAACAACGACTACGTGGGGTTCCTGCCGCTGGGCGATGACGGCAAGCGCGGCCTGCTCTGCGTGAATCACGAATATACCAACGAAGAGGTGATGTTCCCCGACCTGCCCCCCCGGCAGGACAAGGCGGATTTCGGCGACATGCAGGCAAGGTTCGTGGATATCGAGATGGCCGCCCATGGCGG
>NZ_LWGH01000776.1:0-26853 GCF_001635395.1 Sulfitobacter sp. HI0129
GGGTACCGGTCGGTCATCTCTCACACCTCCCCGTTCCGGTTAGTCCTGAAGGGAGGCCCACATCTCGCGGTCACGTTCTGCCGTCCAAATGCGGGGCGTGTCGATGCCTTGGGCTTCGTCATAGGCACGTGCGACGTTGAAGGGCAGGCAGTGTTCGTAGATGGCGTAATCACCGAACTTCGGATCGCATTCGGCGCGCACCGCGTCGTAGGCTTGTTTGAGCGAGCCGCCCCGCAGTGCCACCCGCGCGGCAGGCCGATAGGTGGAGCGGATGAAGTCGGCCGTGGAGTCGATGGCGGCGTTGACCTGATCGCGACCGACAAGCGCATCGCCGCGCCCGGGGGCGATGGCGTCAAGGTCGAAGGCACGGATGCGTTCCAGCGTCGCGGGCCAGTCGCCAAAGTGACCGTCCCCGCAATAGCAGGCAGAGTGGTATTCGACGATATCGCCGGTGAACATCACGTTTTCGTCCGGCACATGGATGACCGCATCGCCCGCTGTATGGGCGCGGCCCAGTTGCATAATGTCGACGCGGCGCCTGCCAAGGTAGACGGACATACGCCCCTCGAATGTCGTTGTGGGCCACGTGAGGCCGGGAATGCTTTCATGGCCTTCGAAAAGCCGCGGGAAGCGTTCGAATTCGCTGTCCCAATCCTGCTGACCACGTTCCGCCACCATGGACCGCGCACGGTCCGACATGATGATCTGATGGGCATTGTAGGCCGAGGCCCCCAATACCCGCACAGCGTGATAATGCGTCAGCACGAGATGGCTGATCGGCTTGTCGGTGACCGAACGAACGCAATCGATCACCTTGCCCGCAAGCCGCGGGGTTGCCTGCGCCTCTACGATCATGACGCTGTCATCCCCGATAATGACGCCGGAATTTGGATCGCCTTCTGCGGTGAAGGCGTAAAGACCTTCGCCTACTTCGGTGAAGGAGATTTTCTTTTCAGTGAGGTCGGCTTGGGAGGCGAATTTGGCAGCCATTGTTAAACCTTTCGAATGTCGGTGCCGGAAGAGTCGTAGGGAGCCTCCGGCGGGGATTTTGGGCCATTTGGAAATGACCGTCGAGCGACCTGTATCGGCTCAGGGCCAGTCGAGCGCGGGCAGGACGGCGCCTGCGCAGGCGCCGAAACCGATCCGGTAGCCGTCGCCGGAGGCATGACCGGTCAGGATGAGCGTATCGCCGTCTTCGAGGAAGCTGCGGGTTTCCCCGTTCTGCAGTTTCACCGGGGTCTTTCCGCCCCAGGACAACTCCAGCAGGCAGCCGCGTGCATCCTCCTCCGGCCCGGACACCGTGCCGGAGCCGAGCAGGTCGCCCGCGTTCATCGCACAGCCCGAGGACGCGTGATGCGCAAGTTGCTGGGCGGCGGAGTAATACATCTGGTCGTAGTTCGTGCGCGCGATCACTTCCTGCTCCCCGCCTTCGGGCTGCAGGATCACGCTCAGTTCGATGTTATAGATCATGGGGCTGGGTTCCTGCAGGTAGGGGAGCAGGGCGCGTTCCCGGTCGGGTGTCGGGGCGCGAAAGGGCTCCAGCGCGTGGCGCGATACGATCCAGGGGCTGATGGAGGTGGCGAAGGCCTTTGCCTGAAACGGACCGAGCGGCTGGTACTCCCACGCCTGTATGTCCCGCGCGGACCAATCGTTCAGCAGAACGTAGCCAAAGATCATTTCATCCGCTTCCGCGACGGTGAGGGGCTGGCCCATTTCAGTCGACGTGCCGACGACGGCGCCCAGCTCAAGCTCGAAATCGAGGCGCTGGGAGGGGCCGAAGGAGGGGCTTTCATCCGGCCCCTTGATCTGGCCGTTGGGCCTGCGGATATCCGTGCCGGACACCACCACCGTAGAGGCGCGCCCGTTGTAACCGATCGGCATGTGCAGCCAGTTGGGGGGCAGGGCGTTTTCGGCCCCGCGGAACATCGTGCCGACGTTTGTGGCATGGTGTCGACCTGCATAGAAATCGGTGAATTCGCTGACCACGAAGGGCAGGTGCAAGCGTACTTCGGACATCGAGATGAGGTGACCGGCGACCTGGGCCTGTTCGGGGGCGTCGGCGGCAAGCAGTTCGGTCAGCCGCTCGCGGAGCGCGGCCCAGCGGGAGGGGCCAAGCTCCATCACGTCGTTCCAGCAGGGCACGTCGAACACCGGCTCATCGCCCAGGCTGATCAACCCGTCTTCTTCCAGTGCTGCCATGTCCAGCACCATATCGCCGATGGCCACCCCGCACCGCGGTTCGAGGCTGTTGGTGGAAAAGACCCCGTAGGGCAGGTTGTTGAGCGGAAAATCGGTATCGGTGCTGTTGGCGCTTTCCACCCAGGACGGGAGTAATGTCATCGTTTTTCTTGCCTTTGCATCAGGGCGAGGGCGGCGTTCATTTCTTGCCCGGTGTGCCGTCGAATTTCTTTTCCAGACTTTCCCAGCAATCGATGTAGTCATCCTGCAGGGGCGCCTCGCGCGCGGCGAATTCCGTGAGGTGCTGCGGAAAGCGGGTTTCGAACATGAAGGACATCGTATCGGCCAGTTTCTGCGGTGCGAGCTCTGCATTGGACGCGCCCTCAAACGCGGTCTTGTCCGGCCCGTGGGGCAACATCATGTTGTGCAGGGACATGCCGCCGGGGACGAAGCCCTTGGGCTTGGCATCGTACTGGCCGTAGATGTTCCCCATCAGTTCGGACATGACGTTCTTGTGGTACCATGGCGGGCGGAAGGTATCCTCCGCCACCATCCAGCGGTCTCGGAAAAGGACGAAATCGATGTTAGCGGTGCCTTCGACGCCCGAGGGGGCGGTCAGCACGGTGAAGATCGACGGATCCGGGTGGTCGAAGAGAACCGCACCGACCGGGCAGTAGGTGTTGAGGTCGTATTTCACCGGGGCGTAGTTTCCGTGCCACGCGACCACGTCCAGCGGCGAATGACCGATACGTGTCCGGTGGAACTGCCCGCACCATTTGATGGTGACGGTTGACGGGACCTCGCGGTCTTCGAAGGCGGCGACAGGCGTCTTGAAATCGCGCCGGTTCGCCATGCAGTTGGCCCCGATGGGGCCGCGGGCGGGCAGGTGGAATTTCTGGCCGTAGTTCTCACAGACGAAACCCCGGGCCGGTCCTTCGATGACCTCCACCCGATAAACAAGGCCGCGCGGAATGATCGCGATTTCCTGCGGGGCAATCTCCATCACGCCCAGTTCAGTGCAAAAGCGCAGGCGGCCTTCCTGCGGCACGATCAGCAACTCGCTGTCGGCGGAATAGAAATAGGCGTCCTCCATCGAGGCGGTCACGAGGTAGATATGGCTGGCCATGCCGACCTGCGTGTTCACGTCCCCCGCCGTCGTCATGGTGCGCATGCCGGTGAGCCATGTCAGTTCCTCTTCGCTATGGGGTACCGGATCCCAGCGATATTGCCCTAGGCTGGTGACATCCTGCGGCATGTGGGGCGCGGATTTCCAATAGGGCAGCTCGATCCTTTCGTAGCGATGGGAATGATGGACAGACGGTCTGATGCGGTAGCACCACGTCCTTTCGTTGGCGTGTGAAGGCGCGGTGAAAGCCGTTCCCGATAGCTGTTCGCCATAGAGGCCATAGTTGCATTTCTGGGGGCTGTTCATGCCCTGAGGCAGGGCGCCGGGCAGCGCCTCGGTTTCGAAATCGTTGCCGAAGCCGGACATGTAGCCTCTGTTCAGGGTCGCCCCGTCGCCGGGTGCCTGGGCTTCTTTCAGTCGGGTATCAAGGGTGTTCATGGTGCAACCTCCCGTCGGTTGAGATCGGTGTAATAGTTGGTTTTGTAACTAACAAGGGTTTGGCAGGGCTTTACACGGCACCCGCTTCGGGGCACCGCTGGGACATGTCGGACCAGTTGCGCGGATTGATCATCACATTTTTCGGGGTGCTATTCGTCGTTCCCGACTCCCTCTTCGTACGTCTGATTGACGCGGATGCGCTTACGATCGCCTTCTGGCGTTTGCTCCTTGCCGGTGGCGGTACGGCGGTCTGGCTATTGCTGCGCAAGGGGGCGACCCCCTTTGCCGCGCTATCCCGGACCGGTCGTTACGGCGTGATCTACGTCGCTGGAGTGGGAGCGAGCGGGGTTTTCTTTGTCGTGGCGGTCAGCCTGACCTCGGTCGCGAACGTGGTATTCATCATCGCCTCACTGCCCGTCTTTGCCGCGATTTTCAGCAAGGTGTTTCTGGGTGAGCGGTTCAGCCCGCGCATGATGATGACCTGTGCCGCTGTTCTGCCGGGGCTTGCCGTGATCGCTTATGGATCCGGCGAAACGGAAGGGGCCAGCCTGAAGGGCGATCTGTTGGCGCTGGGCGTCTCGGCCTGTTTTGCCGCCGCCCTCACGGCGGCCCGGCGTGTGCGGAACACATCCATGGTTCCGGGTGTCGCGGTTGGCTATCTGCTGGGAGCAGTGGCGGTCCTGCCCTTTGCGGCGCCCTTTTCCGTACCATCGGGGCAGGTGGCGCTGGTCTTGGCGCACGCGGGCTTCATCCTCGCCAGTTCGGTGCTGCTGGCGCAGGGGCCGCGCTATATTACCTCGGCGGAAGTGGGGTTGCTGGTGCTGCTGGAATCCGTCCTCGCCCCTCTGTTGGCGTGGATGGTGATAGACGAAAATCCGGGCGCCCACGCGGTATTGGGAGGCATGATCGTGATCGGGGCCTTGCTGGTATCGAACATCGTGGCATTGCGCCGTGAAAGGCGCAGGAGGGCTACAGCGGCGCCGGGGCCGTTCAGAAATCCACGGTGACGCCGGGCAGATCGAGCGCCTTCATCAGGTCGCGCAGTTCCTGCCGTGCTGCCACGTTGGAGATGTTGAGCTGTTTGACCCCGATATCGAGCAGGTCCAGCAGCGTCAGGCCGCGCGGAAAAAGCTCCCGAAAAATGACACGTTCGTTGAAGCCGGGCGCCACGCGAAAGCCGATGCGCTTGCTGAGGTTCGCAAGGGCGCGTTCCATCTTTTCCTTGTTGACCATCCGCTGCGCCCCCATCCGGTTGCGCACGACGATCCAGTCGATTGCCGCCAGCCCGGCCTGTGCCCGCAGTTGACGCGCATTCCAGACCATTTCGGAATAGACCGAAGGCCCGGTGATCTTCTCGCCTGCGCTATCGGTATGGGCCAGCAGATCGAAATCCACGAAGCTGTCGTTCAGTGGTGTGATCAGCGTGTCGGCCAGCGAATGTGCCACCTGGCTGAGACGGGTGTGCGAACCGGGGCAATCGATCAGGATGAAATCGTTGGAAGGTTCCATCGATGCCACGGCGGCACTGAGCCGGTGATCGTAGATGTTTTCACCCGGCCGCAGGGTTTCCGGCGCGATCTCGGGCAGTTCGCATAAGGTCGGACTGGGCAGGTCGAGGTTGGCGCTGGCGAGGAAGCTTTTCCGGTTTTCGATGTAGCGCCCGAAGGTTCGCTGCCGCAGGTCGAGATCAAGCGCACTGATCTTGTGCCCCATCCGGGCGAGGGCGGTCGCCACATGCATGGAAACGGTCGATTTGCCTGCACCGCCCTTTTCGTTCCCGACGACGATGATATGCGCCATAGTTTGTCCCTTGGTGACCCGCGGTTGATCCGCGGGCGCTCTTTATCGGCAACTCTATGTTGCGGCTGTCATTTTGAAAAGCGCCCCAGCCCGTGAATTGACGCGGTGGGGGCGCATTTGTCACGTTTTGAGCCGGGGTCCAGACTCCACCGTGGCCTCAAACCGAAACAGGCGCCGCCCGGTGGGGCGACGCCTGCGCATTCTTCAGGTCGGTGCGGTTCAGAAGCCGAGGCCGGCGTACTTGCTCTTGAACTTCGAAACGCGACCGCCGGTGTCCATCAAGCGGGAGGTGCCGCCGGTCCAGGCCGGGTGCACCGAAGGATCGATATCCAGCGACAGCTGGTCGCCTTCCTTGCCCCATGTCGACTTCATCTTCACGACGGTGCCGTCGGTCATCTTGACGTCGATCATGTGGTATTCGGGATGTGTATCGGCTTTCATCGGGCTTATCCTTTCGCGTCGGCAGCCGCTTTGGGCTTGTAGTTTGCGTTCTCGGTGATGCGGGCGGATTTGCCCCGGCGGCTGCGCAGGTAGTACAGCTTCGCACGGCGCACACGACCGCGGCGCACGACGGTGATGCTGTCGATATTGGTCGAATGCAGGGGGAAGACCCGCTCCACGCCTTCGCCAAAGCTGATCTTGCGAACGGTGAACGAGCCGGCGATGCCGTGGCCGTTGTTGCGCGCGATGCAGACGCCTTCGTAATTCTGTACCCGTGTGCGTGTGCCTTCGGTAACCTTGAAGCCGACGCGTACGGTGTCTCCGGCGCGGAAATCAGGAATTTCCTTGCCCAGTTCGGCGATTTGTTCCGCCTCGATCTCTGCGATCAGGTTCATCTGACCTACTCCTTGAATTGCTCGTGGTGTTCCACGAAGTTATTGCGCGACCCAGAGCTTCGGGTACTGTCGGTGCCACCCGTGGGGGCCCGCCGAAGGTATCGTCGTCCTTGCTTGTTCTCGATCCGCGCACAGCGGAAAGCACCGGAGGCGACGTGCGACTCCGGATCGGCGCTCTATAGGCAGGAACGCCGTGGCGATCAAGAGGAGTCTTGGCAGACGCTTCGGGCGCCTGACGTGGCGTTGGCCGGAAAGGGGCATTGTGCCTCAGGCGCGGCGCATTACGTCGGGTCGCAAAGATCGAAAGGAGATCTCCATGGTACGCAAGACCCCCGGAACCGCGCTCGTCACCGGTGCCTCCTCCGGCATCGGACGTGAATTCGCCCGCTATCACGCCTCCAAGGGCGGGGCGGTTATTCTGACCGCACGGCGCGAGGAGGCGCTGGAAAGCCTCAAGGCCGAGATCGAAGAGCGCCACGGGGTGGACGCCCATGTCTTCGCGCTCGACCTCGGGGCGGCGGGAGGTGCCAAAAAGCTCTATGACGCGGTGAAAGCCGCAGGGCTGGACGTGGATATCCTCATCAACAACGCGGGTTTCGGCGGGCATGGCGCGCATCTTGACCGCCCGCTTGAAGACGAACTGGCGATGATCGACCTCAACGTGAAGGCGCTGGTCGAACTGACCCACCGGTTCGGGCAGGATATGGTCGCAGGCGGCGGCGGGCACATCCTGAATGTCGGGTCCACCGCTGGCTTCATGCCCGGTCCGATGCAGGCCACATATTTTGCGACGAAGGCTTTCGTCAAATCCTTCAGTCAGGCCATCGACCATGAAATGCGCCCCAAGGGCGTCAATTGCACGGTGCTCGCCCCCGGTTACGTCGAAACCGAATTTGCAGACCGCAGCGATCTGAACGGCACCGATCTGGTCAAGGGCGGGGGTGCCAGCGCAGAAAGCGTCGCCCGCCATGGCTACGACGCGATGATGAAGGAAAAGCTGGTCACCGTGAACGATCCGAAGCTGAAAATCGCGGTCGACTGGATCATTCCGATGCTGCCGCGTCGTCAGGTGTTGAAGATGGTCAAGGGCATGCAGACCAAGGAGGGGCAGTCAGCCTTCGGGGGTGTCCTTTCCGTGGCGTTCCCAAAGGTCAGGGCGCCGCTCCCGGGTCAGTTCCTCGGCCCGGGCGCGGCGCCAGCGCGCAACCTCGGCATGGTTGCCGGATGTCAGCACGGGTGGAATCTCTCGGCCTTCCCAGACGGCGGGGCGGGTATATTGCGGATGTTCCAGAAGGCCTGCGGAGTGGCTTTCCTCGACCGTGCTTTCGGCGTTGCCCAAAACGCCGGGAAGAAGCCGGACGGTTGCATCGATCATGGCCTGAGCGGCCAGTTCGCCGCCGGTCATCACGAAATCACCCAGGCTGACCTCGGTTACGCCGAAATGCTCCAGCACACGTTCGTCCACGCCCTCGAAGCGCCCGCAGAGCATCGTGGCCCCCTGCGCCGCCGCCAAATCACGGGCCATCCCCTGATCGAAGCGCCGCCCGCGCGGCGACATATAGAGCACAGGCCAGCGCCCAGACGCGCGGCTTCCGGCTTCCTGCAGGGCGGCGCCCACGACATCGGCGCGCATGACCATGCCCGCGCCCCCGCCCGCCGGGGTGTCATCCACGTTCCGGTGCCGCCCGACCCCGTGTTCGCGCAAATCGATGGTATGCAGTCCCCACAGCCCATCCGACAGGGCGCGCCCGGTGAGGCTGAGGCCGAGTGTGCCGGGAAACGCCTCGGGGAAGAGCGTGACAACCTGCGCGTGCCAGACATCGCGGGGCAGGGCGGTTTCCGCCATCAGATCCCGCGGCTTTGCGTTCGCCGCCACGCTCTTGCGCCCGTGGGAGCGGTTCATGGCGGTCATTGGGCAGCCCCCTGCAGAAGCGCTTTCTTCGCGGCACGCCGGTCTTCCGAGTCCTCGATCCGCCGATTGATGCGCAGCAGTTCCTGCAGGGTATCCGCATCGGGGCGCTTGTTCTGAGGTGCCACCGGTTCGACGGCCGCGATCAGTTCATCAGGCAAGTCGCACAGCCGCAGCAAATCACCCGCCGGTCCCAACGGGTCATCGGCGCAGTCTTCCAGCCGGGTCACGTGAACGGGGCAGGGAACACGGCTCGCGATTTCGGCTGCCATGTCATCCAGCGCGGGAGCTTGCGGGTATAGTTCGGCAAAGCGCTCGTAATCCATGGTCATGTCAGAGCTTTTGACGTGTTCCCAATAGGCGGAGGCGCGCCATTCCGCGGCGTCGCGTGTCGTCAGATAGATCATGATGTCAGCCGCGGGGAAACGCCGCGCCGCGATGTCGCGCAGAACATAAAGCAGTTCGGGTGCCGCCCCGTAATCGGAGAGATCGCCCCGGCCCGGCAGATGGCCGCAAAGCTCCTCCGCCGATAGGATCAGGCTGCGGCGCGGCATGCCGGGCAGATCGTCGAGCAGGGCGGCAAAGCGGTCTTCGACCTTGATCATCGTCAGTGGATCGCGCCAGGTGGAATATCCCCGTGTCGCATGCAGAAGGTCGCGCATCTGGGCGCGCAGGCGGATCGCCACATGCTGTTTGAGCGTGGCGCGGTTCGTTCGCAGGATCGCCTGCACCGTCTTCGTTCCGGTCTTGTGAAAGCCCGCATGCAGGATGATCCGGCGCGGCATCAGTCCTCGTCCGGCCCGGGCAGGACACCCAGCGGCGGATCGGCGATGATGCGCCCTGCCGAAAGGTCCACGGTAGGGACGGCGCTGCGGGTAAAGGGCAGGTAGACCGTGGCGGAGCTTCCGGCCAGCTGGAGTTCGAGCAGATCGTCCGCGCCGTGGTTCTGCACCGTCCGGACTTTGCCGATGAGGGTGCCGCCGGTGTCGTATACCTCCAGCCCGATGAGATCGGCGTGGTAGAATTCATCGTCCGGAAGCGATGGCAGATCGCCCCGTGCTGCATAGAGGTCGACGCCGCGCAACGCGTCCGCCTCTTCCTTGGTCGACACTTCGGCGATACGGGCGGCGAAGCCGTTCTTGATGGGGCGCAGGATGGCCAGGGCAAAGCTGCGCGCTCCTGCCGCATCCGTGAGGGGGCTGTAGGTTTCGATATCCTCCGGATTGGCGCAGAAGCTCTTCACGCGCACTTCGCCCCGCACCCCATAGGCGCCGGCGATGGCCCCCACGCACACCCTGTCCGTCATTGCAAAAGCTCCGAGCCCACGCAGATCGTGCCGGTCCACTGGCCTTCGCCCGCGCTGCATTCGCCCCGCATGAGCGAGCGTTCGAAGAGGACGCCCATGAAGAAGCCGACCGCCATTACCATGATCATTATGCCCATCCGCAATATCATCGCTCCTCGATCCGCAGGGCGGGGGCGCGCGTCTCCCATCCCTTGGTTTCAAGTTCCGGGGTCAGGGATACATCCTGTGGCCAGCCAAGGCAAAGATAACCGATCAGTTTCCAGTCTTCCGGCAGGTCAAGATCCGCTGTCAGCCGGTCGGGATCGAGGATCGAGACCCAGCCCAGTCCCAGACCATGGGCGCGGGCGGTCAACCACATCAAATTGATCGCCCCCACAACGGAATAGCGCCGCATCTCGGGCATGGTGGCGGCCCCCAGCCCGTGGCCCTTGGTGGTCGCGTCATCGCAAAAAACGGCGAGATGTTCGGGCGCGTCCCGCAGACCGGCGAGTTTAAGCGAGGCATAGCGTTCCGCGCGCTCCCCCTCATAGCCCGAAAGCGCCTTGGTATTGGCATCGAGGAAATTGGCGAGTGCTGCATCCCGCGCGGATTGCGAGCGCACCTTCACGATGCGCCACGGTTCGGACAATCCTACGGAGGGGGCAAGGTTGAACGCGTCAAGGCAGACATCCAGCAGGGCCGGGTCCACCGGATCCTTGCGGAAATGGCGCACGTCGCGCCGCCAGCGCATCAGGTCGTGCAGCCCGGCACGGAAGTCTTTCGAGAACCGCTCCATGCCGGGCCTTTTGGTCTTATTCCGCGGAGTCGTCAGCAGCGGGTGCCGCTGCGGCTTCCTCGGCAGCGGCCTTCTTGGCGGCTTTCTCTTCGGCGCGTTCCTGCGCCTTCTTGCCGGGCTTGGCGCGGTTGGGGTTGTTGCGCTCGGTCTTTTCACGAACGCCGGCAGCTTCCAGCATGCGTGCAACGCGGTCGGTCGGCTGGGCGCCCTTGGAAATCCATTCCTGGATTTTCTCGACGTCCATCTTCACGCGGTCTTCGCTGTCCTTCGGCAGGAGCGGGTTATATGTGCCCAGCTTCTCGATGAAGCGGCCATCACGCGGCATGCGGCTGTCGGTGGCGACGATCCGGTAGAAGGGGCGCTTTTTGGAGCCGCCGCGGGCGAGACGAATTTTCATTGCCATGGTAGATATCCTTAGGTGTCTTGTTGCTGAGATTTGTGGTGCTGAATGACTTCAGCGATGATGAAGTTCAGGAACTTCTTGGCGAATTCGGGGTCCAGATCGGCCTCCTTCGCCAAATCTTCGAGCCGCGCGATCTGGGCCGCTTCGCGGCTGGGATCGGACGGGGGAAGGTCGTGTTGGGCCTTGAGCTTGCCGACGGCCTGCGTGTGCTTGAACCGCTCACCCAGGGTATAGACGAGGATCGCGTCCAGCCGGTCGATACTGGCGCGGTGGCCTTTGAGCAGCTCGGCGGCGCGGGTCACAGGATCGGTCATGCGGCCTCCTTGGGGTGGCGGTGGATTTCCACGGGCTGGCCATGCAGGGTGCCGTCGCCTTCGTGCACCGCGCCCAGCCGGGCCGCCAATGCGCGTGATCGGGTGTTGTCCGGCGCGATATAGCTGATCACCCCATCGAGACCCTGGTTGGTAGCCGCATGGCTGCGTGCCGCGCAGGCGGCCTCAAAGGCGAGGCCGCGGCCTTCGAACCCGTCAAAGACATGCCAGCCGAGTTCGGGCTCATCCCAACCTTCGTTAAAGATCATGCCGACGCGGCCCGCGGTCGCACCGGTCTCGCGCTCTTCGAGCATCCACATGCCATAGCCGCGCAGCATCCAATGACCGAGTGTAGCAAGGAAACCGCCCCACGCCCGGGGCCGCGAGTAAGGGCCACCTATCCATTGGGCGCGGTCAGACGCGCCGAAGGCCGCGAAGGCCTCGAAATCCGCCTCGCGCGGGGCGCGCAGGATCAGGCGCTCGGTCTTGATGACCGGGATATCCACGACCGCGCGTGTCACTTCTTCTTCCCGAACCCCGAAAGGCCGGGGGGCAGGCCCATGCCGCCGCCCATACCGCCAAGCCCGCCGGGTAGCTTGCCGCCCATCTGCTTGGCCGCGGCTTCCAATGCCTTCGGGTCCATCTGGGACGGGTCCATGCCGCCCTTGCCCATCATGCCCTTCATCGCCTGCTTGAGCATGCCGCCTTTACCCATCTTGCCCATCTTCTTCATCATGTCGGACATCTGGCGGTGCATCTTCATCAGCTTGTTGAGTTCGGAGACCTCAAGCCCCGCCCCCTTGGCGATACGCTTCTTGCGGCTTGCCTGAAGAAGCTGCGGATTGGCGCGCTCCTTCTTGGTCATGGACTGGATCAGGGCGATCTGATGCTTGAGTATCTTGTCGTCGAAGCCCGCGTCCTCGACCTGTTTGGCCATTTTGCCCATGCCGGGCATCATGCCCATCATGCCCTGCATGCCGCCCATCTTGATCATCTGTTCAAGCTGCATTTTCAGGTCGTTCATGTTGAACTGACCCTTGGCCATGCGCTTCATCATCTTCTCGGCCTGTTCGGCCTCGATCGTCTGCTGTGCCTTTTCGACCAGTGCGACGATGTCGCCCATGCCGAGGATACGGCCCGCGATGCGCTCGGGCTCGAAGGTTTCGAGCGCATCCATCTTCTCGCCCAGACCGACGAATTTGATCGGTTTGCCCGTCACGGCCCGCATGGACAGCGCAGCACCGCCGCGGCCGTCGCCGTCCATCCGGGTCAGGACCACGCCGGAGATGCCGATGCGCTCATCGAAGTTCTGCGCGGTATGCACCGCGTCCTGACCGGTGAGTCCGTCCACTACCAGCAGCGTTTCGCGCGGATTGGCGACATCGCGGACCGCTTCGACCTGCGCCATCAACTCTTCGTCGATCGACAGGCGGCCCGCGGTATCGAGCATGTAGACGTCGTAACCGCCCAGCCCCGCCTGCGTCTTGGCGCGTTTGGCGATGGCCACTGGGTCTTCGCCTTTTACGATGGGCAGCGTATCAACGCCGATCTGCTGCCCGAGAATGGCGAGCTGTTCCATGGCAGCGGGGCGGTTCACGTCGAGCGAGGCCATCAGCACGCGCTTGCCGTCGCGGTCTTTCAACCGCTTGGCCAGTTTCGCCGTTGTCGTCGTCTTGCCGCCACCTTGCAGGCCGACCATCAGGATCGGCGCTGGCGGATTGTCGATCTTCAGGGCGCCGGGTTCGCCTTCGCCGGTCAAGGTATCAATCAGTGCGTCGTGCACGATCTTGACGACCTGCTGGCCCGGCGTGATCGATTTGGTCACCGCCTGCCCGGTGGCCTGATCCTGCACCGCTTTCACGAAATCGCGCGCCACGGGCAGCGAAACGTCGGCTTCCAGCAGGGCGACCCGCACTTCGCGCAATGCGGTTTTCACGTCCTCTTCGGACAGGGCGCCCTGCTTGGTGAGGCGGTCGAATACGCCGGACAGGCGTTCGCTCAGGTTCTCGAACATGGGCCTATGCCCCCTCTGGTCGGTTGCGACCCAACCTATCTAGGAAGGATCGCGTTGTGTCGCAAACCCGCCCCCGGCCCGTGCCGAAGAGACGAAACCAACTGGTTTCGCCCCCACGGGCGTAACACGCTGGTGGGGGGCGATCCCCGCGCCGGGCGGGGACCGGAAGGCGATGCTCCCGGAAGTCGGGTTGCCATACGCAAGCAGGCATCAAGAGTCAACGGCCCCGACGCAGGCGCGCCGGGGCCGTCAAACGGAACTGTATCAGCGGGAGCTTCGCCCCGCCTAAAGCGGATGTCAGGCGGCGGCCTTGAGTTCGCCAATCTGTTCATGCGCCTTGGCCACGGTGCCTTCGGCGTCCTGTGCCAGCGCGTCGGCGGCGACGAAGGTCACATCCGTGATGCCCATGAAGCCGAGAATGAATTTCAGGTAGCCGGTGTTGAAGTCCATGTCGGACCCGATTGGCGTTCCGCCGGAGGCCATGGCGACGATCGCGCGCTTGCCTTCCAACAGGCCTTCGGGGCCATTCTCGGTATAGCGGAAGGTTTCGCCTGCCCGCGCCACAAGGTCGATCCATGCCTTGAGCGATGCGGGCACGGTGAAGTTATAGACAGGCGCGCCGAGCACGATGGTATCGGCGGCACGCAGTTCCGCGATCAGTTCATCGGATTGCTTGAGCGCCTCTTTCTGTTCGTCGCTGCGGCCTTCCGCCGGGGCGAAGTTGGCCTGCTGCCACGTGTTCGTGATCTGGGGCAGGGGAGTGCGCGCGAGGTCCCGGACGGTGACGTCGGAATCGCCCAACTGCTCCACGATCTTGTCCGTGAGATCCCGGGTAACGGATGTCTCGGTATTGGCGGAGGAGTCGATGCGAAGAATGGCCATGTAAGGTTCCTTTCAATGGGTGCTGTTGTCTGTTGTTAGCCAAAATGGTTCTTGCATCGGCAAACACAACGATCAGAATGATCAGCATCATGTTCATTCATGCACAGGTTAGCCGTTGGACAACTGGGACGAGATCAGAACCGCTTTTCAGGTCGCCCGGATCGGCACCGTCAGCGGGGCGGCTGAACATCTGGGCGTGCATCACGCCACGGTCATCCGGCATATCGACGCGCTGGAGCGGCGGCTGGGCGTCAAGCTGTTCCAGCGCCATGCGCGCGGCTATACGCCGACCGAGGCGGGATTGGACCTGTTGCAGGTCGCCCGCGCAACCGACGACCAGTTCAACCAGCTCGCAGCCAAGCTGAAAGGTCGCGGAACAGAGGTCGCGGGCGAAATCGTTGTGACCTCGCTCGCGTCGATCGTACCTTGGGTGGTGCCCGCTCTCGCTGCGTTCCAGCGCGCCCATCCCGGTGTCATCCTGCGTTACCTGACGGGAGAGCGGCTCTTCCGGCTCGAATACGGCGAGGCGCATCTCGCCATCCGGGCGGGCAGCGCCCCGGAAGAGCCGGATAACGTCGTCCAGCACTTCAGGAATGTCGAGATCGCCGCATTTGCCAACAAGGATTATGTCGCCGAACACGGCATTCCCACGGGGCCGGAAGATCATGCGCGGCATCGTTTCGTGGCGGGCGACGATGCCGACAGCCGCGCGCCTTTCGAGAAATGGTTGCGCGCGAACGTGCCGACAGAGGCGATTACCTTCCGTGCGAGCGATACCGAAGCCACGAATGCTGCCGTCCGCGCGGGCGCTGGCATCGGTTTCATGGTGGCACCCGAAGGCCGGGCCGATCCGTCGCTGGTGGAGATATACGGCCCCCGCACTGAATGGAGCGCACCGCTGTGGCTGGTCACGCATGTTGACCTGCATCGCACGACGAAGGTGCAGGCGCTGCTCAGGTTCCTCAAGCGGCACCGGCAGGAGGGCGGCGGGTGAATACGCAGATGCAGGGCCATCTGGCGATGCTGGCCTTTTCGGCCCTCGTGGCGGGCTCCTTCTCGCTCGGGGCGATCATGGCGAACGACATTTCGCCGGTGGCCTTCACCGCCGTCCGGTTCTGGCTGGCAGCGATGCTGGTGGGGCTGCTTGTCGCGGCGGGCCGTGGGGGCGGGCGAAAGAGCGCGCTGGGAAAAGCCAGCGAAGCGCCCTGGCGGTACGGGGTGCTCGGCGGTCTTTTTGCCGTCTATTTCGTGCTGATGTTCGAAGGGCTGAAGACCGCGCCGCCGGTGAGTGCGGCGGCGGTCTTTACCCTCGTACCCGCGATGGCCGCCGGCTTTGCCTATATTCTGCTGCGCCAGATCCTGACACGGCGCATGGCGCTGGCACTGGGGATCGGGGCGGTCGGGGCGCTATGGGTGATCTTTCGCGGGCAGATCGCGGCGTTTGTGGCGCTCGACGTGGGCCGGGGTGAGGCGATCTATTTCCTCGGCTGTGTCAGCCATGCGCTCTATACGCCGATGGTTCGGCGCTTGAACCGGGGCGAGGGGCCTGCGGTATTCGCGCTGGGCACATTGCTGGCCGGGGCGCTGATCCTCACGGTTTATGGCTGGGGAGAGATCAGGGCTACCGACTGGTCCGCTTTGCCCATGCGGGTCTGGGTCGCGCTGATCTACGTGTCGGTTTTCGCCTCTGCCGTGACGATCGTTCTGCTGCAGTTCGCCACGCTTCGGCTGCCGTCCGCGAAGGTCATGGCCTACACATACCTTACGCCGAGTTGGGTGATCGTCTGGGAAATCGCGCTGGGGAACGATGCACCGGGCTTGATCGTGCTGGGCGGTATCGGTCTGACTGTTCTGGCCCTTGTGCTGCTACTGCGCGACGATGATCCGCGGGTTGTGCAAGAATTCCGGGAACCGGGACCTGCCCGGACACGTTGAGGTCGAGGTAAAGTCAAAGGAAGTCGAAATGCGTAATATCATCTATATCGTCGGTCTCGTGGTCATTGTTCTGGCTATCGTAAGCTTCGTATTCTGATATCCGACGGTGGCGCCGCGCGGCGAGACGGTCGCGCGGGCGCTTCACTCTGACGGCCCTTTTTCGCCTCCCGGCAGTTCGCTTTCGAGAAACCGCTCGAACGCATCCAGATTGACCGGTTCGAACTGTCCGAAGCCCTGCATCCAGACCGAGGCGTCGCGCAGGGCGTCCGGCTCCAGCCGACACCATTTGACCCGCCCCCTCTTTTCCTGAGAAATGAGCCCCGCCGCCGTCAGCACCGTGAGGTGTTTCGATATCGCCGCAAGCGACATCTCGAACGGTTCGGCCACGTCGGTCACCGCCATGTCGTCTTCAAGCAGCATGCCGAGGATCCGGCGCCGGGTCGGATCTGCAAGGGCCGCGAAAACGGTATCGAGGGAGTGAGCCATGGTACCGCAGTGCCCCGGCCCGGACCTATCGTCAACCGATAGGTTGAATATGGATAACGGGCTGATCGACGGCGTTGGCGCGTTTAGCCGCAGCCTGCCTGCACACCGGGTTCTATAATTATCTATTTATGTCAGCATGTTGACCGCCTATCAGCTTGCGTTGACTCCGGCGCGGTGCCGGAGTAGCACCAGCGCAACATATTCTGGGAGGCTAAAGGCGTGTCGGACGGCGATCGAAAGCAGCAGATGCAGCAGCTCGACGCCCGGATCGCCGCCGCGAAGAAGCGCGGCGCGCCAAAGCCCCGTCAGGATGAACATTATTCTCAGGCCAATCTGGCCTGGCGCATGGTGATCGAACTCGTTGCCGGTCTGGGGATCGGTTTCGGCATTGGATATGGGCTTGATGTCCTCTTCGGGACGATGCCGATTTTCATGGTTGTGTTCATCATGCTGGGTCTCGCGGCCGGGGTGAAGACGATGCTTCGTTCCGCACGCGAGATACAGGAAAAGAAAGTGGCCGAAGAGGCCGACGGTATCGCAGCCCCCCGGGGCGGCACAGACGAAGGGGCCTGAAATGGCAACAGTGGTTACGGACGGCGCGGTTGAGGAAAAGGGCGGACTGGAGTTCCACCCGATGGACCAGTTCGAGGTTCTTCCCTTTTTCGGCGATGGCGGGGTCGCATGGTACACGATCACCAATGCCGCCGTATGGATGGCGCTGGCGGTTGTCGCCGTATTCGCGTTGCTCGTGCTCGGCACGTCCAAGCGGTCCATCGTGCCGACGCGGATGCAGTCCGTCGCTGAACTGGCCTACGGGTTCATTCACAAGATGGTCGAAGACATCTGCGGCAAGGAAGGGCTGAAGTATTTCCCCTACATCATGACGCTGTTCATGTTCATCGTTACCGCGAATTTCCTCGGTCTGATCCCCGCCTCCTTCACGCCGACTTCGCATTTTGCCGTGACGGTGGTACTGGCGCTTGCGGTCTTCCTGACCGTGACGATCCTTGGCTTCGTCAAGAACGGCACGGCTTTCCTTGGCCTTTTCTGGGTGGCTTCCGCCCCGCTGGCGCTGCGCCCGATCCTCGCCATCATTGAGCTGATCTCCTACTTCGTGCGCCCTGTCAGCCACTCCATCCGTCTTGCCGGTAACGTCATGGCCGGCCACGCGGTGATCAAGGTATTCGCTGGCTTTGCGGCTATTGCGGTCATCAGTCCCCTGTCCGTCGTCGCGATCACGGCGATCTACGGACTCGAAATTCTCGTGTCCTTCATTCAGGCCTATGTCTTCACGATCCTGACCTGTGTTTACCTCAAGGACGCGCTGCACCCCTCACACTGACACGGGCGACTTTCACCGCTCACCTACTCAACTTCCAATCGTAAGGAGAATTCACATGGAAGGCGATCTCGCACACATCGGCGCAGGCCTGGCAGCAATCGGTTCCGGCGTCGCCGCTATCGGTGTTGGCCAAGTTGCAGGCAACTTCCTGTCCGGCGCACTGCGCAACCCGTCGGCAGCGACCGGCCAGACAGCCACACTGTTCATCGGCATCGCCTTTGCGGAAGCCCTGGGGATCTTCGCGTTCCTCGTCGCGCTTCTGCTGATGTTCGCTGTCTAAGCCTTAGAAACCGACATCCTTACGAACGGGCGGGCGCTTTACGGGCCTGCCCGACAGTAACGGCAGAGTTTCCAGGGAGACGCCGAAATGGCAACTGATACAGTGACACATGACGGGTTGGCCGATGCAACGGGCGTCGCTACCCAGGCCGCCGACGCACCCGGCATGCCGCAGCTCAACTTCGAGACCTGGGGAAACCAGATTTTCTGGCTTCTGCTGGCTCTGCTGGCGATTTATTTCATCCTGTCGCGCGTGGCCCTGCCACGTATCGGCGGTGTTCTGGCCGAACGTCAGGGCACGATCAGCAACGACATCGCAGCTGCCGAAGACCTGAAGGTCAAGGCGAGCGAAGCCGAAGCTGCCTATGACAAGGCGCTGGTGGATGCCCGTGCCGAAGCGAACCGTATCGTCGCCGAGGCGAAGGCCGAAATCCAGAGCGATCTGGATGCCGCAATCGCCAAGGCCGATGCTGAAATAGCCGCGAAATCGGCGGAGTCCGAAAAGGCCATCGCGGAAATCCGCGCCGGCGCGATGGATAACGTCCGCGCCGTGGCAAAGGATACCGCACAGGAACTGGTCGCGGCACTTGGCGGCAAAGCCGACGCGCAAACGGTTTCCGCCGCGGTCGATAGCCGGATGAAAGGGTAAACCATGCGTCTCATTCTTTCAGCCACTTTCGCCGGGTTGGTCGCATCCCCCGCTCTGGCGGCGGGCGAGGTTTTTTTCTCGCTCAAGAACACCGATTTCATCGTTCTGCTGGCGTTCCTGCTCTTCATCGCGATCCTGATCTACTTCAAGGTTCCGACGATGCTTGCCGGAATGCTCGACAAGCGGGCGGACGGTATCAAGAGCGAGCTCGAAGAGGCCCGCGCCCTGCGCGAAGAGGCGCAGACTCTGCTGGCCAGCTACGAGCGCAAGCAGAAGGAAGTGCAAGATCAGGCCGACCGGATCGTATCCGCGGCCAAGGACGATGCACAGAAGGCGGCAGAAAAGGCGCGCGCCGATCTGGCAAAATCGCTTGAGCGTCGGATGGCGGCTGCCGAGGACCAGATTGGTTCGGCACAGGCTGCCGCGGTCAAGGAAGTGCGCGATCAGGCGATTACCATCGCCGTTGCCGCAGCGCGGGAAGTCATCGCCAAGCAGATGACCGCCGCCGAAGGCAATGCGCTGATCGACGATGCCATCCGTCAGGTCGACGCCAAGCTGCACTGAGGCGCCTACCGCTTCGAAAGTCAGAAAACCCCGGCCATGCGCCGGGGTTTTTCATTTCCCGCCCTGTTGTTCGTGTTGCAACCGCTGACGCGCGATCACGTCGTGCCGCGCGGCCTTCTGCGCGTCCGCCAGCGCGCGCCCCACGAAGTCGAGATGGGATTCCACCGCCGCCCGTGCGCCCCCGGGATCCCGGGCCTGCAGGGCCGTATTGATCGCGCCGTGCTGATCCAGAAGGGCGGCGCGGGTGGTCCGCTGCTGGAACATGATCTGCCGGTTGTAAAAGACACCTTCGCGCAGCAGATCGTACATCGAACGCATCATATGCAGCATGATGACATTGTGGCTGGCATCCACGATGGCCATGTGAAACTGCGCATCGAGCCGGGCCTCTTCATCGGGGCTGCGCTTCGCGTGGGCGGCGCGCATCTTGTCGAAAACCGTCTGAATTACCTGAAGATCCGTGTCGGTCCCCAGCCGGGCCGCACGTTCCGCGGCGAGCCCTTCAATGTCCCGCCGGAAAGACAGGTAGTCGGACGCGGCTTCGTCGTGACGTGCGAAAAGTTCGACGAGAGCCGGGGAAAAGGCGTTTCCCAGAACATCCGCGACATAGACCCCGGCCCCCGGGCGCGTCGTGAGCAACCCGATATCCTGCAGCTGCATCACCGCTTCCCGCAGGGAGGGGCGCGACACGCCCAGACGCAATGCCAGATCGCGTTCGGAAGGCAGCCGCTCACCGGGCCGCAGGATCCCGCGGAGGATCAACTCCTCCACCTGGCGCACGACGGCATCCGCCAGCTTTTCGGGAATGACAGGTTGAAACGGCATGAACCCCCCAGATTGGACAAGATATATGACCACCCCGCCAAAGCGGCAAACGGTTTCATGCCTCTCTCTTCTGGCGTTAACGGAAGGGTAAGCCTTTCGGGGGCAATCTCGGACAGATGAAATCGCTGTTCCTCTTCCCACTCGCCTTGTTCCTGGCCGGGTGCAACATGCCCGGCCCGCACTTCCGCGATCTTCCCGCGACCCGTGTCACGGTCGATGGCTCAACATTCGGTGTGCGTGTGCGCGACGAACTGGCGGAAGCCATGCGGATCAACATGGAATACGCCCCCCGCTTCGGCCCAATCCGAGGCCGCGCCGCGCGGGCGATGGCACTGGTCAGCGGGTGTGAGGTAAGGGAGGTTCGCGGAGATCAGGCGCTGGCGACCGGCCTTCTGGACTGTGATTGAGCGGATTGCCGCAATATCTTGTGGATAAGGTGGCGGTTTACCCTCTCTTTGGTGTCTCGCGGTTGACGGGGCCCTGCCTGAACCTGCATTTTGGCTATCAATGCGGGAATCAGGGAACCTCTTGCGGTGCGTTTCTCAAAACTCAGGCTGACCGGTTTCAAGAGTTTCGTGGACCCCACGGACCTGATCATCGCGGATGGCCTGACGGGCGTCGTCGGGCCCAATGGCTGCGGCAAGTCGAACCTGCTCGAAGCTCTGCGATGGGTCATGGGGGAAAACCGCCCCACTGCCATGCGCGGCGGCGGGATGGAGGATGTGATCTTTGCCGGTGCCGCCACCAGACCCGCCCGCAACTTCGCCGAAGTCGCCCTGCACGTGGACAACAGCGAAAGGCTCGCCCCTGCGGGCTTCAACGACAACGATCAGCTTGAAATCGTGCGGCGGATCACCCGGGACGTGGGCAGTGCCTACAAGGCGGGGGGAAAGGACGTGCGCGCGCGCGACGTGCAGATGCTGTTTGCCGATGCCTCGACGGGCGCCCATAGCCCGGCATTGGTCAGGCAGGGGCAAATCGCGGAATTGATCAACGCCAAGCCCCGGAACCGGCGGCGTATCCTCGAAGAAGCGGCAGGTATCTCCGGACTTTACCAACGGCGGCATGAGGCGGAACTGAAGCTCAACGCGGCGGAGACGAACCTTTCCCGGGTCGACGACGTGATCGAACAGCTCGCCGCCCAGCTTGCACAGCTGGCGCGACAGGCAAAGCAGGCGGCGCGGTACCGGGAAATCGGCGAACAATTGCGCCGCGCGGAAGGCATGTTGCTTTACCGGCGCTGGCACGATGCGGATGATGCCCGGGCAAGGGCGGATGCGGAACTGCGGGAAAGGGTGAGTTCGACCGCCGCGGCGGAGGGCGTCGTGACGCGGGCGGGCAAGGAACGGCAGGCTGCCGAGGATGCCCTGCCAGCGCTGCGCGAGGAAACCACGATTGCAGCCGCGATGGTGCAACGTCTGAACGTGCAGCGCGACACGCTCGCCGATCAGGAGGCGCGCGCGCGGGCGGCTATCGAGGCGCTGACCGGAAGGATCACCCAGCTTGCGCGGGACATCGAACGCGAAAGTGGATTGAACCGCGACGCAGGTGAGACCATCGAGCGGTTGGACAGCGAACAGGCCGAACTGACCGCTGCAGCCGAGGGACATGATGCGGCGTTGGAGGCTGCGAGCGAGACCGCGCGAGAGGCCGCCGACATGCTTCAGGAACGGGAGGCGGACCTGACGGCGCGCACGGAAGAGACGGCGCGGCTTATTGCCCGTCACGCTTCTGCCGAACGTCTGTTGGAGGATAGCCGCAAGACCGAAGCGAAATCCGCAGCGGACGCGCAGCGCGCACAGGACGCCGTGGCCCGCAGCCGGGACGAACTGAACAAGGCGCATCAGGATTTCGAAAGAGCGGGCACCGAGGAGACGGCTGCAAAACAGGCTGCCGCCGAGGCGGACGAAGCCCTCACGGCTGCGGAAGACGCGCGTGCAGCCACGCAGCTGCGCGAAGCGGATGCCCGCGCGGAGCGGTCCGCCGCCGAGGGTGAGATGAATGCGTTGAGCGCGGAGGCTTCCGCCCTTGCAAAGCTGGTGGCCCGCGATACTGCCGAAGGGGGGCAGATCCTTGATCGGTTGCAGGTCGAACAGGGGTTCGAAAAGGCGCTCGGGGCGGCTTTGGCGGACGATCTGCGCAGCCCCGAGGTCGATGCCGACGGTCCCTCCGGCTGGACGGTCCTGCCGCCCTATGCGCAGGCACATCCCTTGCCGCATGGGGTGACGCCGCTTTCGGGGCATGTATCGGTGCCCGATGTCCTCGTACGGCGCATGGATCAGATCGGCCTCGTGGAGCCTGATGAAGGTTCGGCACTGCAGGCCGCGCTTGCACCGGGGCAGCGGCTCGTGTCGCTCGAAGGAGACCTCTGGCGTTGGGACGGCTATCGCGCTTGGGCAGAGGATGCGCCTTCGGCGGCAGCCCTGCGCCTGCAACAGCTCAACCGCCTCGAAGTTCTGAAGCAATCACTGGAACAGGCCACCCAGCGGGCCGGCGCGGCGGAGGATGCCCATGCCGCGCTCCAGCGCCAGTTGGCCGAGGAAACGGAGGCAGACCGGGCCGCACGTGAGCGTCGTCGCGCGGCAGATCGGGCGATGGCCGACGCGGGTCGCGCACTTAGCCGGGCGGAGTCGGACCGCAACCTTGCCGAAGGGCGGCTGGAAGCGCTTGGCCTTGCGGTGCGCCGCCACGAAGAAGAGGCGATGGCGGCACGGGGGCGCGTGCAGGAGGCGGAGCGCGCGCTCGCGGAACTTGGCGACGTCGCACAGGCGCGCACGGCGGTCGATGATCTTCGCATGACCGTCGAGGCCGCGCGCATTACGATGATTTCCCACCGCTCTGCCCATGATGAACTCCGCCGCGAAGGCGAGGCGCGTGCCCGCCGTCTGCAGCAGGTCACCAAGGACTTGACCGGCTGGCGTAACCGCTTGGAGACCGCCGAAAAACGCAGTGCCGAACTGGTGGAGCGCAAGTCAGCCTCCGAGAAGGAATTGGCCGGGGCGCAGGCGGCCCCGGCACAGATCGCCACGCAGCAAGAGGCAATCGCCGTTGAAATCGCGCGGGCGGAATCGCGGGCCGCGGCGGCGAGCGCGGCCCAGACCGCGGCGGAAGCTGCGCTGCGCGAGACGACGCAGGCCGAACGTGATGCGGAACGCGCGGCTTCGGAGGCGCGCGAGGCCCGCGCACGGTCCGAAGCACGCGCGGAAGCCGCGCGTGATCTGGTCGCACAGGCGGCCGAACGGATCGCGGACGACCAGCAGGTTACACCCAACCAATTGCTGACCCGACTGAACGTGACGCCCGCTGATATCGGCGGGGCCGAGGTGCTGGACGGCGAGGTTGCCCGCCTCAAGCGGCAGCGGGACGCTTTGGGCGCGGTAAACCTGCGCGCGGAAGAAGACGCGCGCGAGGTGCAGGAGGAGCACGACGGTCTTGCCCACGAAAAGGCGGATCTGGAGGAAGCCATCCGCACCCTGCGCAGTGGCATCGCGAGCCTGAACCGGGAAGGGCGGGAGCGCCTGCTGACCGCCTTCGAGCAGGTCAACTCCAACTTCGCCATGCTGTTTCGTCACCTCTTCGGCGGCGGGGAGGCGAACCTTGTCATGGTCGAATCCGACGATCCACTGGAAGCGGGGCTCGAGATCATGTGCCAGCCGCCGGGCAAGAAGTTGAGCACGCTCAGCCTTCTTTCCGGAGGAGAGCAGACGCTGACCGCGATGGCCCTGATCTTTGCCGTCTTCCTTGCCAACCCCGCGCCGATCTGCGTGCTCGACGAGGTGGACGCGCCGCTCGACGATGCCAACGTCACACGGTTCTGCGACCTGTTGGATGAGATGTGTCGACAGACGGACACGCGGTTTTTGATCATCACGCACCATGCGGTGACCATGGCGCGGATGGATCGCCTGTTCGGTGTCACTATGGCCGAACAGGGCGTGAGCCAGCTGGTTTCCGTGGACCTGAAAAAGGCGGAGACGCTGGTGGCGTGACCCTTCGCAGCTTCAGGGCAGCTTAATATTGCTTCGCGGCCAGTCGCGCAGGGTTTAGTCGGGCTTGCCCTCTACCGGGCCGCCCGCCTTTGTCCAACCGGTGAACCCATCGCTGAGGTGGGCGGCGTCGAACCCCATGTCCTGCAGGGTGGCGACAGACAGAGCTGACCGCCAGCCTGACGCACAGTGAAAGACAAAGGTCTTGTCCTGTGCGAAGACCTCTTTGAAATAGGGGCTGTCCGGGTCCACCCAGAATTCCAGCATGCCGCGCGGGCAGTGGAACGCGCCGGGGATGTGCCCGGTGCGTTCACGTTCTCTGGGATCGCGCAAGTCCACGAAAACGACCTCCGGATCATCCAGCATGGGGATTGCTTCGCTGCTTTCTATTTCCCTGATACGAGACCGTGCTTCGGCGACCATATCGGCGGATGATTTTTTCAGCGGCATAAAGCTTTCCTCAGAGACTGTTCAATAGCGCGGGTGTGGGCCAGCCGTCCACCGGGAGGCCCAGCCGCTTCTGTTCGGCCCGGACAGCGGCGCGGGTACCTGCCCCCAGAATACCATCGACACCGCCGACATCGTAGCCCCGTTCCTTTAGGGTGGTCTGCAACCGCTTCATCTGCGCGCCATCGAGGCCCGGATCGGGGTTGCCCGCGTCATAAACGGGCGCGCCAGCAAGCCGCGTGGCGAAATAGGCTGCGGTCATGACGTAGGTGAAGCTCTGGTTCCAGTCGAAATAGACCCGGAAATTGGGATAGGCGAGGAAGGCAGGCCCCCCGCGTCCCTGCGGCAGCAGCAGGGAGGCTGTCAGCCCCTCGGGCAACGCGCCGTTCCGCGCGTTTACCCCCAGTGCGGCCCATTCAGAAACCGGCATCTGCGTTTCCAGCCCGGTCAGCGACCAGTCGAAATCGGACGGCACTGAAACCTCGGTCAACCAAGGTTCGCCTGCGCGCCAGCCAAGGCTTTGCAGCATCTTGCCGCCGGACATTAGCGCATCCGCCGGCGAAGTCTTGAGCGAGACCTTCCCGTCACCGTCGCCGTCCACACCGTTTTCGAGGATATCGCGGGGCAGCATCTGGACCATCCCGATCTCTCCGGCCCATGCGCCGGTCGTGCGGGCGGGGTCGAAATTGCCCTTTTCATAGAGTTCGACAGCCGCCAGCACCTGCGGGCGGAAAAGCTCGGGCCTGCGGCAATCATGGGCCAGCGTCACCAGCGCGTTCGCGGTGTTGAAATCCCCCTGAAACGCACCGTAGTCCGTCTCGAAAGCCCAGAACGCGAGGATGACGTGCCGGTCGACGCCGAACTCCTCTTCGACCCGGTCGAAGGTTGTATCATGCTTTCTGGCATTCGCGCGCCCGCGCTCGATCCGGTCATTGGAAATGAGGCGGCGGGAAAATTCGATGAATGGCTTCTGAAAGACGCCCTGTGCCTGATCGGCCCGCAGCACGGCGGGATCCTGCCGGACCCCGGCGAAGAAACGGTCCACCCTAGCAGGATCATGGCCCTTTTCGACGGCTTCGAACTTCAACCCGTCGACGAATTCGGAAAAGCTGCCGCCGCAGGGTGTCTGGGCAATGACGGGGGAGGAAATGGCAATGCCAACGGCTGCGGCAAGAAAGAAGAAGGGGCGCATAAGAACCTTTCAATTCAGCGACAGGCCAAGGATGAGGGCAACGCCCAGCGTCAGCGCCCATGCCTGCCAAAGGCGCGCGACGGCAGCGTCGATCGCGCCGGGTCCGATGGATCGCGCCCCCGATCCGTGCACCCACGCGAACTGCTGCAATTCGCCGTTATAGGCCCGCGGACCGGCGAGCGCCACTCCTATGGCCCGGGCCATAGCGGCTTCCGGCCAGCCCGCATTGGGGGAGCGGTGTCGGCCCGCATCCTTCGCGATGTCGCGCCATTGCCCGATCCGCCCCGCCGGCAGCGCGATGAGGATGGCCGTAAGCCGTGCCGGGATCAGGTTCAGCAGGTCGTCCGCCCGTGCTGCTGCCTTGCCGAATTTTTCATGCCGGGGGGTCCGGTATCCTATCATGCTGTCGGCTGTGTTGACGATCTTGTAGACCAGCAGGCCGGGAAGCCCCCCCAGCAGAAACCAGAAAGCGGGGGCGATCACCCCGTCGCTGAGATTTTCGGCGGCGCTTTCGATGGCGGAGCGGCTGACCGCGGAGGCATCCATATCGGCTGTGTCCCGGCTGACGATCCGCGCCACGGCACGCCGCCCTTCAGCGAGCGACAGGCGCAATCCGGACGCCACCGCGCGCACGTGATCGACCAGCGAGCGGTGCGCCAGCAGGATCGCCGCGACAATGATTTCGACAACCGGACCCAACAGGCCGAGAAGCAGGCCGAGTACCAGCGCGGCAGTCATGAGAGCGGCCATGCAAAGCGTGCCGCGCAGAAAGCGATGTTCCCCCTTGTTGAACCGTCGGTCGCACCAGCCAACCGCCCGCCCCATGAGCACCGCGGGATGGGGAAATCTGCGCCAGAGCCACTCCGGCTCCCCCAGAAGGGCATCCAGCAGCAGAGCCAGCACCAGCATGAGCGCGGTGTTCATGCCAATGCCTGCTCCAGCCGGGCCCATCCATCAGCCGGGGGTAGGCCGAGGCGCAGCCATTGGGGCGCGTAGCTGAACGTCCGGCTCCAGATTTGGTGCCTCGCCAGCCGTTCCTGCCAAAGCGCGGCATCCGGCGTTTCATAGAGGCGAAACAGATCGGTGCCCCCCGCAAGCTGCAGGCCCGCCTTTTTGGCGAGTTGATCCAGCCGGGCTGCATCGGCGCGCAGGCGTTGATGGGTTGCCTCC
>NZ_LWGH01000777.1:0-250 GCF_001635395.1 Sulfitobacter sp. HI0129
CCTTCCCGGACCCCATGGACCGGGAGGCCGCCATTCGCGCGCATGTGAACCTCGTCGACGCGCCAACCCACCGGGCCAAGTTGCAACGGGGGGAGACGGATCACCTGCACCGCTATTCCCCGCCCGCCGATCGCCCGGTGCTCGACCTGCGCATCGACCGGGTAAGCCCATTGGGTGGGGGCGTCACCCTCTTTGACCTGCGCGCAGCCGACGGTAGCCCCCTGCCGGGATGGGAGGCGGGCGCGCATCT
>NZ_LWGH01000778.1:0-980 GCF_001635395.1 Sulfitobacter sp. HI0129
TGTTGCTTTCGCTTCGACATCTCTGATCTCCTTCTCGTCGAAGATCAGCAGACAACAAATCGTAGCTTACGTCAGTGTCCGATTTTCTGGGGGTAGCTCACATTGCTGCGCAAAACCACGAGGCACTTGCGGAGATGGAGCGAACGCTGCGAGAGCATTTCTCGCAGGCGGAGCGCGATCCGATCGTCGTGCGCATCGAGCGAGCTGCGCCGGATCTAAGTGACACCCAACTTCGAGACCAGGCGCACACACTTCTCGACGCCTTCGTGCTTGGCGATGCGAGCCCACTCTCGCGCCGCCGGCGGGAAGCTGTCGAGCGGATCCTGCGCAGGACCGGTCCCGCAGGCGATGTGGACCCTGAGGGAGAGGCGATCTTGCGGGACACCGAGCATCTGATTCTGCGCAGTGCAGACGTGACGCTGGCGACGGCGAATTCCTCAGTCATCGAAGAGATGGTTGCCGAGGGTGAGCAATTCGACTGGGTGATCGTGGAAGAGGCGGCGCGGGCGAGCGGCCCGGAACTCATTGGCCCTCTGCTTCTGGGGGCCCGTCGGGTCCTTATCGGCGACCACCGCCAGCTCGCGCCGTTTGATGCCGAGCGCAAGGCGCGGCTCTACCGCGACGATGCCGGTGAAGCGCTGCTCACCGACGCTCCCGAGTTGATCGACGCAGTGTCCGACCTCCCGGACGCAGTCCGGACGTCGCTCGAGGTCTTGGCGACCGATCCGATACTCCGTGCCGACGCACTCGGCGCAGCTCTCCGACTGGAGCAGCCCTTCCGCGAGATCGCCGAGACGACAGAGGCAATGGCCCATGCCCGGAGTGGGCCGGTCTCGATGCTCACCGAACAGAGCCGAATGCACCCCGCGATCTGCGGTCTGGTTTCCGATACATTCTACGGTGGGCAGTTAACAACGGTAGATCGCATTGCGGACCGCCCCTGCCCGATCACTCCGGCCAGCGGTGCGCTGTCAGCCCCC
>NZ_LWGH01000779.1:0-1079 GCF_001635395.1 Sulfitobacter sp. HI0129
ACTTTTTCGAATCCGCATGAGCGCATCGAAGTCGATTTCTTGCTTCTGTTCGTCACTTATATCCGGCCGGGTTTCCGATACCGGCTGGGGCCCTTGGACGTCCCACATCACCGCATGTGAGCCTGTACTCCAGCGATAAACCCAACCAACAACACTGCACCCATCGGTCCCGATCAGATTGGCGATCGCGACGCCCTCACCCCTATCATCGTTCACTGTTTACTGACTTCCTGCACTGTGGCGCTGCGAATTGCGGCGTGGGGTTGCAGAGCGTTCACTACGACCGCGCGCCGGGCTTCTTTGATGTTGGCTAACTGGTCCTCGAGGAGGGAATGATCATCAGACCGGGAAAATGGGTTTCCGTGTTCTCAACAATTCATTGGCTTCAAATCCTGTGGTCGGGCTCCGTGGCGGCTTCAACGATCGCCAGAAGCTGGAACGGATCAAAGCCGATGGCACGCGCCAAAACGACCAGTTCGACAACGTCGACCCGGCGCTGACCGCTTTCAAGACGGGCAATAAGGGATTGGTGGCATCTGAGCCTATCCGCCAAGTCTTTCTGGCCGAGGCCCGCTTTGATGCGCGCGTCGACCAACGCCTGGCAGAGTGCCACTTGCCCTTTGCTTCTGATTGTCTTTGCCACGCGTCACATACCTTTTGTGACGTCGCTAGCGGATGAAATCTGTTATCTAAAAAGTAGATATATGAGGGTGTTATCGGCGTCTGGTTTCCATGGGCTGCAAGTCTGATGCTCCCGAGGTTGCCCATCAATCCCCTACCAATTGTAGAAATCGGCCATAGTCCTCGCTGACTTCGCGCGCTTCCTCGAAAGCGCGGGCGCGTTCACCGTCGAGGCAACGGAAGTAGCTCTGGATATCCTGAATGTAATCTTCGAAATCGCCACGGATGATGTCCGCATAGTCCCGCGCCGCCTGCGAATCGCTTGGCAGGAAGGGACGGGCCGGGGCGAAGCAGGATTCCGCCAAAACCGGCCCGGGAACGCAGATTAGAAGGACCATAGCTTGCAATGGGAGCAGGCATGTCAACCTTGGGTTTCTCAAACCTGTTATCTCCTTGAT
>NZ_LWGH01000780.1:0-1350 GCF_001635395.1 Sulfitobacter sp. HI0129
ACCACCAGCCCATCCATTGCGTCAGACCGATCCCGGCCAACACCACGATCGTCTGATACTGGCAGATCATGGTGTCCTTGGCATCGTACTTCAGGGCGGGCGCATCGAGCCGCTTGCCGTAGCGATACTTGCCCCAGGCGAGGAACGGGTTGGCCACGAGCGAAGCACCCAGAATCGCGATACCCCACCAGTTGAAGCCCGGCGCCTTCTGCGAAATGAAGGCGGAGACCGCCTCGTAGAGGATCGCCGCGACGACGATCCAGAAGGCACAGGCAACCACGTAGAGCGCGACCTTCTTGCGGTGCAGGACCGTGCGCTTGTCGGCACCGTCCACCTCACTCTTCAAGCGCCAGATCAGAGTCGCAGCCGAGGTGGCCTCGACCGTACTGTCGAGGCCCCAACTCACCAGCGCTGCGCTGCCGGTCAGAAGTCCCACGGTGACGGATACGACGACCTCGATGATGTTGTAGACGAGGCTGGCGATCTCGACCCGGATGCCGCGCGTCAGATTGGCCTGCCGGTTATCTTGATGACTGCTCATAACACCTCATCACCGCAAAATTTTCGGCGAAAGTTCGAGGCGAGAATTGGCTACCTTGCCATCAGTTGCGCCACGGATCGAAAGCCGAGATTGTCCTGTTTCCAAGCTTCCTCAGTAGAGGCGAGCTTGTCCCTCATACATGAAAACCAAGGGCTTCGGACCTGTCGCGTAACCGGTGTTGAGCCGCTCCATGCGGAAGCCGCTTGTCTCGATCAAGTCGGCCGTCGGGCGGTCAAGATGGCAGTTCCCGGCGCAGTGTTTCCAGACAGGCGTCAGCCAGCGTTGCCAGCGCCGGATACGGGGTCCGGGCGCCAGGCCATGCTCGACGAAGCGGAAGACGCCATCCGGCTTGAGAACGCGCCGGATCTCGGCGAGAGCCTTCTCCGGTTCCGAAACGCTGCAGAGTGTCCAGGTGGCGACGACGCAATCGACGCTGCGATCTTCGAGCGGCAATGCTTCGGCCACGCCCTCGATCATCTCGGCAGCGGGCATCAGTCCATGGGAGGTTTGCGCGGCCCGAGAGAGGAGTTCGGGCGACGGATCAATACCGATGATCTGGCGCACGGCCTCGGGGTAGAGCGCAATGTTCAGGCCCGAGCCGATTCCGATCTCCAGCACACGCCCATGCAGCCCGGAGATGGCGCGGCGCCGGTAGGGAAGAAGTTGATCCTGGCCCATCGCCAGATGCGTCAGCCGAGGGAGGATATGTTTCTCGTACAGTCGCATCTGTTCACCCGATCCGCGCAAGGACAGGGAAGGTGTCCAGCAGCCAGTAGGCCAGTGCGCTCAACCGCCCGGTCATCATCGCC
>NZ_LWGH01000781.1:0-2498 GCF_001635395.1 Sulfitobacter sp. HI0129
ATGTGGCAGACATGTGGATCGCCGAGCGCTGCGGGCCCGGTGACGTGGTGATAACGGGGGACATCCCGCTCGCGGCCCGTTGCGTCGAAGCGGGTGCCCGGGTTCTGAAGCACGACGGCGCCCCCCTCACCGCCGCCAATGTGGGCAATGCACTCGCTACACGTGACCTGATGGCGGACCTGCGCGCGGCGGATCCGTTCCGTCAGGGCGGGGGCAAGGGCTTTACAAAGGCCGACCGCTCCCGTTTCCTGAACGCGCTCGAACGGGAACTGCGTGCAGCGATGCGCGGCTGAACCGGTTTCACTAGGAAAACAGCATGACACCCTTGCCTGATTGGCGAGGCAGAAGGAATGAAAATGCGGCCAGAAGCAGTGGTCTTCGACATCGGCAACGTATTGATCGAATGGCAGCCAGAAAAATTCTATGACGCGCAGATCGGGCCAGAACGGCGGGCCGAGATGTTCGGGGCGGTGGACCTGCACGCGATGAACGACCGCGTTGATACCGGCAATCCCTTTCGTGAGACGATCTATGAAACCGCGGCGGCCCATCCCGAATGGCGGCCAGAGATCGAAATGTGGCACGATCGCTGGATCGAAATGGCCACCCCCGTGATCAGCCACTCACTGCGCCTGATGGAAGCCTTGCAGGCCAAGGGGATCCCGGTCTTCTCGCTCACCAACTTCGGTATCCAGAGCTATGACTTAGCGGCCCGCCACTACCCCTTCCTGCGGCGGTTCGACCGTGATTTCATTTCGGGCCACATCGGCACCATAAAGCCCGACCCGGCGATTTATGCCGAAGTGGAGACCGTCTCCGCCGTGGCGCCCGGGCGGCTCATCTTTACCGATGACCGGGCGGACAATATCCGCGTGGCGGCGGAACGGGGGTGGAAGACGCATCACTTCGAAGGCCCGCGCGGCTGGGCGGACCGGCTGGTGGAGGAAGGGCTCCTCACCACTGCGGAAGCCGCATGAGCGCCGTCCCCTTCATCGAATTCGAAACGGGCGACCGCCTGCTGGACTGGATCGCGCTGTCAGATGCGCTGGCGGAAGGTCACGAAAGGCCCCGCGCGGAAATCGGGGATACGTTTCTGTATCGTGGGGAAGACACGCTCCTTTCCCGTGCCGCATGGATCGACGGGTTGGGCAGCGCGGTGAAGACCGCGACGATCTTCCCCGGCAATGCGGCGCAGGGGAAACCCGCGGTCAATGGCGGCGTGAATCTCTATTCAGACAGGGACGGCACGCTGGCCGCGATCATCGACTTTCACCTTGTGACAAAGTGGAAGACCGCCGGGGACAGCCTGCTTGCCGCGCGGCGGTTGGCGCGGCCCGATTCCCGCTGCATCCTCATACTGGGGGCGGGGACGCAGGCGCGCGGATTGCATGCGGCCTATTCGGCGGCCTTTCCCGATGCGCGCTTTCTCGTGTGGAACCGCACGCAGGCCAATGCGGAACGGCTGGCGGGCGATCTGCCGGGGGTCACCGTCGCCTCCGACCTCCAGGACGCCATGGCAGAGGCGGACATCATCACCAGCGCCACCATGTCCACCGACCCCTTCATCCGGGGGGAGTGGCTGAAACCGGGCCAGCATCTCGATCTGGTGGGAGCCTACCGCCCCGACATGCGGGAAGCCGATGATGCTGCGCTGACCCGGTCCCGTATCTTCGTCGACAGCCGGGCCACCACGCTGGGACATATCGGGGAAATCGAGATACCGGTGCAGGCAGGCACGATCACCCAAGACGACATTCTGGCCGACTACTATGAACTATCGGCCTTCGAGCGCCGTTCGGACGACGAAATCACGCTGTTCAAGAATGGCGGGGGCGCGCATCTCGATCTCATGACCAGCCGGCATATTCTCGACCGCTGGATGGCGAACAGGTGAGCTGGCTCTGGCTGTTGCTGGGCGTCGGTGCAGCGGCGCCGCTGGCAACCGAATACCGCCGCCGCCCCATGGACGACCGGGTCCGGGGCAACGCGCCCGGTCATTTCGCCAGACTGTCGATGGGGGTCACCCATTACGACTGGTTCGGGCCGCGAACCGGCCCTGTGGTGGTCTGCGTCCACGGGCTTACCACACCCAGCTTCGTTTACCGCGGCCTGGCGCGTGGCCTCGCGCTGATGGGATGCCGTGTCTTGGTCTATGACCTCTATGGGCGCGGCTATTCCGATCGCCCCCGAACGAGGCAGGACGCACAGTTCTTTCACCGGCAATTGAGGGAATTGCTGGATCATGTGGGCGTGGGGGACGATATCACCCTCATCGGCTATTCGATGGGCGGTGCTATCGCCACGTCCTTCGCCGCCGAACATCCGGGCCGCATACAGCAACTGGTACTGCTCGCACCTGCCGGAATGCGGGTTCCGGCGGGGCGGATGATCAACATCATTCGCAGCAGTCCCCTATTGGGCGACTGGTTGATGCACGCCGTTTATCCGCGCCAGTTCCGCAAGGGGGTAGAGGCGGAGCGGGACCTTCCCAGTTCCGT
>NZ_LWGH01000782.1:0-494 GCF_001635395.1 Sulfitobacter sp. HI0129
CTTCGTCGACAGCCGGGCCACCACGCTGGGACATATCGGGGAAATCGAGATACCGGTGCAGGCAGGCACGATCACCCAAGACGACATTCTGGCCGACTACTATGAACTATCGGCCTTCGAGCGCCGTTCGGACGACGAAATCACGCTGTTCAAGAATGGCGGGGGCGCGCATCTCGATCTCATGACCAGCCGGCATATTCTCGACCGCTGGATGGCGAACAGGTGAGCTGGCTCTGGCTGTTGCTGGGCGTCGGTGCAGCGGCGCCGCTGGCAACCGAATACCGCCGCCGCCCCATGGACGACCGGGTCCGGGGCAACGCGCCCGGTCATTTCGCCAGACTGTCGATGGGGGTCACCCATTACGACTGGTTCGGGCCGCGAACCGGCCCTGTGGTGGTCTGCGTCCACGGGCTTACCACACCCAGCTTCGTTTACCGCGGCCTGGCGCGTGGCCTCGCGCTGATGGGATGCCGTGTCTTGGTCTATGACCTCTA
>NZ_LWGH01000783.1:0-364 GCF_001635395.1 Sulfitobacter sp. HI0129
GCCTGCCCCACCGTCGCCGTGCCCCCCTATCCGGTGGATCAACGCTTCCCCACCCACATCGGGGATACCGAGTTGACGACCTACATCGACTGGATGTTCCTCACCTTTGTTCTTTCGCTCACCGGCTGCCCGGCGATTTCCATCCCCTGCGGGCTGACGCAAAACGGCCTGCCCGTTGGTCTGCAACTGCTCGGAAAACCCAAGGGCGATTACGACCTGCTGGCGGCGGCGAAACTGCTGGAAACGGAACTGGGCTTCGCCAGCCAGATGCCGATCAGACCGAAGTCATAGGCTTCGCACTCCGGGCCGCCGACAGCAGATCGGCGGCCTGTCGCCCCTGCCCCCCGCGCAACCATATCCACGA
>NZ_LWGH01000784.1:0-313 GCF_001635395.1 Sulfitobacter sp. HI0129
GTATTGCGCGGTCGACACGCGGAAGGAGACTTCCAGATCGTCCGGGTCGATCAGTTCGGCCAGTCTTTCATTGGCCGCCACCAGCCGTCCGGCCACCACGTTCGTTTCGCTCAGCGTGCCGTCGAAAGGGGCGACAACCGCCGTTTCGGCCAGCCGCCGCTGCGCTTCCGCCAGTGCAAGTTCGGCGCGCAGGATGCGGGTTGCCGCCTGATCGACGCGCGCCTCCCCCTGCGCCGCCGCCTGACGGCGCGACAGTACCGCGCCCCGGGCGGAAGAGGCGGCCAGTTCCGCGGTTTCAGTGGCCGTAGCGGTG
>NZ_LWGH01000785.1:0-2260 GCF_001635395.1 Sulfitobacter sp. HI0129
GGCGCAGGGCATGGGCCGAGGTGATCCCATTCTTCGGCTTCGATCCGGCGATCCGCAAGATCATCTACACGACCACTGCCATAGAAAGCTTGAACCGCGTGATCCGAAAATCGATCAAGACGCGCGGTTCATTCCCGACCGACGAGGCCGCGACCAAGCTGATCTATCTCGCAATCCGCAAGTTCGAAAAGGATGGCAGAAATGTTCGGGAATGGTTTGCAGCCCGCAACCAGTTCGCCATAATGTTCGGCGAGCGCTTCGACGCTTGAGTATCTGAAACCGCATGGGCCGGGAAAGATACACAGAGTTCATGACACTCCCCATCTGCGGAGAGGGCGGGACATTCATCCATCTCGGTTGGACCACCGTTTCGACCTTCGCGCCGATCGAGCGCTTTCCCTTGGCCACTCTTGCGGTCGCACGGGGGACCCCCTTCATCGATATCCGACCCGTCACCAATGTCATCGCCTTCGCGAACCTACCGCGGGTGGCGCAGGACGGATCGGACGACTCTGAACCCTGGGGCCCTGGCAGGTCCGTCTCGCTGACCGACTACATCGACATGGTCGAAGGGCTCGGCGCGAGGATCGTCAACGATCCGCGGCCCCGTCAGTCAATCTGATCATCATTCCCTCACACCAACATTCGAAAGGAGGCCAGCCATGGCCCGATCCCGCACGCCCAAATTCGATGCCTCCGAGGTCATCACAAACGAAATCATCCGTATCATTGAGCGCGGCGTCCTGCCGTGGCGCAAGCCATGGACCGCAGGTGGCAGCTCTCGTCCCCTGCGCGTGGGCGGAGAACCCTACCAGGGAGTGAACAACTTCCTGCTGACGATGCGGACCGTGATGGCGGGCCACAGCTCTCCCTTCTGGATGACGTTGCCGCAGGCCAATGCCTTGGACGCAAAGGTTCGCAAGGGCGAGAAGTCCTCTGTCGTCGTTTACTACGGTCAAAGCCGGAGGGACGCCGGCGGCGATGAGCATGACCGCAGCGACGCGGATGATCACTCCGAGGGAGCCCGTATCTTCCGCTTCCAGAAATCCTACCGCGTGTTCAATGCCTGCCAGATCGAGGGCTTGCCCGACAGCTTCTTCCCCGACCCGGAGCCCGTGCCCGAGCATCCGCCGTCAGAGCCCATCCCGCACATGCAGGCGTTTTTCGATGCCATCGACATCACAACCGTCTTCACGGGAACGGAAGCGTACTATCTGCCGCCCGTGGACAAGGTCTACATGCCGTCCATCACTCGGTTCCAGGACCCGCGCAATTTCTACGGGGTCTGGGCCCATGAGCTGGCCCATGCCACGAAAGCCCCGCATCGACTGAACCGCGATTTCGGGTTCTCGAAGTTTGGCAACACGTCCTATGCGCGCGAGGAGATCGTCGCGGAATTGACCTCGGTGTTCCTGGGTCAGACGCTCGGCTTCACGGCGCATACGCTCGAGATGAATGCCGCCTACCTGCACAACTGGTTGCGGGTCCTTCGGTCGGACAAGGGCGCGATCTTCCGGCACGCCGCGGACGCGCAGCGCGCCTGTGATTATCTGATCGCCAGATCGGAGGTGGGCAGGGCAGGTCGCAGTGCCGAGGCCGCCTGACCGCACGGAGAACGGAGACACCCATGTCACGTAAGGAACCCAAAACGCTGCGGGTGGCCTGCTTCAACGACGGCCGCCGCAAGATCATCACCTTCAAGCGCGGTGCCTATTGGTGGAGCGCTGCCGAGGGCGCTTATCCGCTCTCGGCAGCGCTCGAGAGCATCAAAGAACAAGGCGGCTGGATCGAAACCATCCCCAACCCGAATTACAGACCCAAAGGGCTGTTCGGGTGGGGCGCCTTCGGCCTCGATTCATCCGCCAAGCGGAAAAGAAAAAGCGGGCTTTGAGAAGGGTGTTTCAAACCTCTCAAAGGAGATCCCCATGTCCATGAATGTTCAACCCCAGCTAGACCGTCCGGATCCGACCGTGATCGCGGTGCAGAACGACGCGTTTCGCAAACTTGCATGCCTTGGGGTGCCGCCCGCGCAACCCATCCAGGGCCGCATGCATGTCACCCGCTCGCTTATGGAGGCCGGCGATGGCTTCATGGCCGAGGCGGTCAAGGCAACCGGTGAGTTTGCCACGTTCGAGCCTGAGAATGATCCCGAGGGCTGGCACGACTTCGGGGCGGTCGAGATCCGGGGAGAGACCGTGTTCTGGAAGATCGATCTCTATGAAGCAGACTCGGACTTCCGCTATGGGGCTGAGACCCCGGA
>NZ_LWGH01000786.1:0-991 GCF_001635395.1 Sulfitobacter sp. HI0129
GTTGGCGTCATGTGCGCACCAACGCCAAGGTCCTGCTCCTGCTCGCCGCGCTGTCGGGGGCGCTGCTGGTCCTGACCGGGGGCGATCCGGGCAGCCTTGCCCTTGCAGCAAGCCGCGCGCTCTACCTTCCTGCCCTGCTGGCCGTCATGGCGATCCTGCGGGTGGCCGCGATGCGCTCGAACATCGTCAGTACCGCCGCCCATTTCGTGGTGGACCAGCCCCCGTCGCGGCGGTTCGCCCTGCTGGCCAGCGGCAGTCATATCTTCGGCATCCTGCTCAATCTCGGCGGCCTGCAGCTTCTGCTCGGGATCGCGCTGGCCGAACGTGACCGCGCCGCGCCCAGCCCCGACATCGCCGAAGTGCAGGGGCGGCGAATCACCAATGCGGTCCTGCGCGGCTTTGCCGCCACCATCCTGTGGTCGCCGGTCGGGCTGGCCATCAACATGCTCATCCCGCTGATGCCGACATTGGGATATGTGTCCTACCTGCCCTACGGCCTTGGCCTGATGGTGGTCTTCTTCGCCCTCGGCTGGGTGTTCGACCGGCTGGAGCGCCGTCCGCGCCGCACCTTCACCCCGTCGCCCCACAAGGGCGCGGGCCTCGCCATGGCCGCGCTGCTCGGGTTGCTCCTAGCGATCACCGGGCTGTCGGCACTGGCCGAGGCGGTGGTCGGCATTCCGATGCGGGCCGCGATCCTGATCGTCATTCCCGCCATGGCGGTGATCTGGGTCCTGCTGACCGAAGGCCGCCCCTTCTCGGGCAATCTCAAATCCCTTGCCCGCGACGGGTTCCGCGCACTGCCCGATTCAACCAGTGAAATCTGCCTGATCGGCGCCAGCGCCTTCCTCGGACTGACCGTGGTGGAAATGCTGCCCGCCGAAAAGCTTCGCATGCTGATCGAACATGTCTCGATCGGGCCGGGCGTCATCGCCTGCATCATCATCCTGCTGATGACACTGGTAAGCCAGCTTGGCCTCTCCCCCATGATCGG
>NZ_LWGH01000787.1:0-7140 GCF_001635395.1 Sulfitobacter sp. HI0129
CGGGTGACAGGCGGATCGCACGCAATGTCATCGGCCCGGAGACGGAGCTTACCCCGGCGGGCTGGCCTGCCGACATTACGGTTCACGGGCTGTCCGTAGCCCCCGAACAACCGATCGCCGGCTGGCTGCTGGGACTGGCGATCCTGCTGCTGGCCGCCGACGCTGCCGCATCGCTGGCCCTGTCGGGCCGCCTGCTGAAGACAAGCAGCACAACCGTCGCCAGCGCGTTGCTGGTGCTGTCGCTCACCCTTGCACCGGAGAACCTCGGGGCCCAGACAGAAGCCGAAACCGAAGCGCTGAGTGCGGCGGCGGAAGTCTCGCTCGCCCATGTGCTGACCGGCAATCGTGAGGTCGACGATGTCGCCGCCGCGGGGTTGCGGGGGCTTTCGGATACGTTGTTCTTCCGCACCTCGGTAGAGCCTGCCCTGCCGTCCGGGGTAGATCTTGAAACGGACGAACTGGCATTCTACCCCATTCTCTACTGGCCGATCACGCCGGATCAGCCGCGCCCGTCCGACGCGGCCTATGTAAAGCTGAACGATTATTTGCGCTCCGGCGGGTTGATCCTGTTCGACACGCGCGATGCCGATATCGCGCGTTTCGGCACCGCCAGCGCCAACGGCAGGAAGCTGCAGGAACTGGCCGCACCGCTCGACATTCCACCGCTGGAGCCGGTGCCCACGGATCACGTACTGACGCGAACCTTCTATCTGCTACAGGATTTTCCGGGGCGGCATGCCAGCCGCGACATCTGGGTCGAAGCGGCCCCGCCGGATGCCGAAAAGGTCGAAGGGATGCCCTTCCGTAACCTGAATGACGGGGTGACGCCCGTCGTGATCGGCGGCAATGATTGGGCCTCGGCCTGGGCGGTGTCTGAAAACGGTGCGCCCCTGCTGCCGATCGGTCGCGGGTTTTCTGGCGACCGTCAGCGGGAACTTGCGCTGCGCTTCGGTGTCAATCTGATCATGCATGTGCTCACGGGCAACTACAAATCCGATCAGGTGCATGTGCCCGCGCTTCTGGACAGGTTGGGACAATGACGCATAGCATCGTTTTCGATCCCCTTCTGCCGATGGTGCTGCTCATCATACTGGCCGGTATCGCCGCTGCCGCTACTGTCTTGGCAGCGCTCCGCGGCCTCAAGGGCTGGGCATTGCGGGGGTTGGCCGCGCTGATCGTGCTGGCTGCCCTCATGGGGCCGTCCTTTCAGGTGGAGGACCGCGCGCCGCTTACCGATATCGTGATGCTGTTCGAGGACAAGAGCGCCAGCCAGCGGCTCGGTGACCGGGAGGAGCAGTCCTCGCGCGCCGCTGACGCCCTAGCCGAGCAGATCGCGGCCCGGCCCAACACGGAACTGCGGCGCATCACCGTTCCGGACAGCCCGGACGACGCGGGCACGCGGTTGATGACTTCGGTGGCCGATGCGCTCGCCGAAGAGCCCCGGGCGCGCATTTCGGGGCTGCTGGCCGTAAGCGACGGGCGTATCCACGATACCGATCTCGCGCTGGACCTGCCCGCGCCGATGCATCTGATCCTGACTGGAAAAGAAGATGACTGGGACCGGCGCCTGAGCGTACGCAACGCACCGGCATTCGCGATCATCGGCGAACCGGTGACGCTCACGCTGCGGATCGATGACATGGGGGCCGCGCCACAGGGCACGGGCCTCGCCCAGTTGGATATTTCAGTGGACGGAGAGCCGCCGCAATCCTTCGACATCCCCATCGGACAGGATATCGAACTGCCCGTCACCCTGCCCCACGGCGGGCGCAACGTCATCCAGTTCACTACGCCGGGCGTCGAAAGCGAACTGACCGACCGAAACAACGCCGCGCTAATCCAGATGAACGGTGTGCGGGATCGGCTGCGCGTGCTGCTGGTAAGTGGCGAACCGCACCCCGGCGGGCGCACGTGGCGGAACCTTCTGAAGTCCGACTCATCGGTCGATCTGGTGCATTTCACCATTTTGCGCCCCCCTGAAAAGCAGGATGGCGTGCCAGTCGACGAACTGTCGCTGATCGCCTTTCCGACCCGCGAACTCTTCATGGACAAGATCGCGGATTTCGACCTGATCATTTTTGACCGCTACAAGCGGCGCGGGATCCTGCCCGCCCTCTACCTGCAGAACGTTGCGGATTATGTTCGGCAGGGCGGGGCCGTTCTGGTCGCGGCGGGGCCGGACTTCGCCAGCGCGGACAGTCTCTACCGTTCGCCCCTTGGCGATGTGCTGCCCGCGACCCCCACCGCGCGGGTGCTCGCCGAACCCTATCTGCCCCGCGTCTCGGATATCGGCGAAAGGCACCCCGTGACTGCGGGGCTGCCCAACAACGGCGACTGGGGCCGCTGGCTGCGCCAGATCGACGTGACCAACCCCGCTGGGGCCGTCTTGCTCGAAGGGGTGGATGATCGCCCGCTGCTCATCCTTGACCGGGTGGAGCAGGGGCGCGTCGCGCTGCTTGCATCCGATCACGCGTGGCTGTGGAGCCGGGGCTACGAAGGCGGCGGCCCGCAACTGGAACTGCTGCGCAGGCTCGCCCACTGGATGATGGAGGAGCCGGAACTCGAAGAGGAGGCCCTTACCGCCACCGCAGAAGGCCAGACCATGCAGATCGTCCGGCGGACGTTGAAGGACAGCGTCCCCCCTCTCACGATCACCGGGCCGGACGGGTCGACCACCGAACTGGAACTGTCACCTACCGATCCCGGCCTTTTCACGGCGACGTTCCAAGGGCCGGAGATTGGCCTCTACCGCTTGGAAAACGGCGATCAGACCGCCGTGATCGGGCTTGGTCCTGCGGCGCCGCGCGAATTCGTCGAAACCATCGCGAGCGCCGACGCGATGGAGCCGATCCTCAACGCGCAGCGAGGAGGCTCGGCCCGGGTGGAAGATGGCCTGCCCCGGTTGCGCAACGTCCGGCCGGGCCGGCCCGCAGCCGGGCGCGGTTGGCTGGGCCTCACCCCGCGTGCGGCCTATGAAACCCGCGATGTGACACAGACGCCGCTGCTGCCGGGGTGGCTGGTCCTGCTGCTGAGCGCCGGTCTCATCATCGCCGCATGGCTGCGGGAAGGCCGTCGCTGAGGACATTTGCCCCCCTCGTCTTCGATTAAACAACTGTTCAGCATCTTCGAGCTATGGATCCGGGAAAGATTCAAGCAGGGAAAGCGGCATGAACCTTGCCAGCCGATTGACGGAGGAACGCCGGGGCAGGCTGAAGGCGGAACGTCTTCTGGAACTGAAACAGGCGGAGCTTTTCGCGGCCAATCGCAAACTGGGCCAACACGCACGGCAACTCTCGGAAGAGATCGTGGAAACCCGGGCGGAGGTCGAAACCATCCGCGATGAGAATCAGCGGGTGAAATCCGATCTGAGCGCGGCGAACCAGCGCATCGCCCTGACGGAACGGCGGCTGTGGCATTCTATCCAGACAATCGCCGACGGTTTCGCCTTTTTCAACGCGGATGACGAAATGATCATGGCGAACAAGGCCTATCTCGTCATTTTCGATGGGCTCGAACTCATCGGTCCCGGGGTGAATTACATGACGATCCTTCAGGTTCTGACCGAGGAAGGAATTATCGATACCGGCAGCCTGCTCCCGGCGGATTGGCGGGCCATGATGATGCAACGGCGCCAATCACCCGCGCCCCATCCCATGGTGATCAAGCTGTGGAACGGCAAACACATCAAGATGATCGACCGGCGCGGGCCGGGCGGAGACCTCGTGTCGCTCGGCATCGATATCACGGCGACGGTGGAATACGAGGCCCAGTTGAAGGAGGCCCGCGCCCTGGCCGAGCGCGCGAACCGGGCGAAATCGGTGTTCCTGGCGAATATGAGCCATGAAATCCGAACCCCGATGAATGGCGTTCTCGGTATGGCGGACCTGCTGGCAGACACTGTGCTTACCGGTGAACAGCAACTCTATGTCGAAACGATCAAGAACAGCAGCGAAGCGCTGGTCGTCATCATCAACGACGTGCTCGACTACTCGAAAATCGAAGCGGAAAAGCTGGACCTGAACCCCGAACCCTTCGACCTCGAACAGGCCATGCGGGAGGTTATCCTGCTGTTGCAGCCGGCCGCACGGGAAAAAGGTCTCTCCCTTCTGCTCGACTACGATATCGGCCTGCCCGCACAGCTGAATGGAGATGCCGGTCGGATTCGGCAGGTACTCACCAACCTGATCGGGAACGCGGTAAAGTTCACGGCCCAGGGCCATGTGCTTGTCCGGGCAGTGGGCCGCCCTTCTGCAGTTGCGGGGCACACGGGCCTTCACGTCTCCATCGAGGATACGGGCATCGGCATCTCACCCGCGATGGTGAGTGAGGTTTTCGACGAATTCAGCCAGGTTCAGAACACCTGCAATCGTCAGTTCGACGGGACAGGGCTTGGCCTTGCCATTTGCAGGCGGCTGATTGGCCTCATGAACGGCGAAATCTGGGTCGATTCACAGGAAGGCGAAGGTTCATGCTTCGGCTTCTCCCTCGATCTGCCCGTCGCCGCCGAAGCCCCCCACGTGCCAGAGAAACGGCCCCTCGGTGAATGCCATGTGCTGGTGGTCGACGATCTGGAGGTGAACCGGCTGATCGTGACACGGCAGCTCGAACAGTTCGGTGCCCGCGTGACCAGTTGCCGCGATGGCGCAGAAGCTTTGCGGCGCATGGACACCAGCGTGGATATCGTGCTGACGGATCATGAGATGCCGCGGATGAACGGCCTGCTCCTGGCCCGCGCTCTCAGGGGTGCGGGGTGCGAGGCCCCGATACTAATGCTCAGCTCGAACCCCGGAAGCGCCCAGCGTGACCCCGATGCAGGGCTGTTGCAGGCCCTTTTGCAAAAACCCCTGCCCCGCCGAACCCTCTGCGCCGAAATCGCCACCGCCCTCAAATCTTCGGAACGCGGGCCGCGCGCGTCGGCGCAAGGGCCCCGCCGGATGCGCGTGCTCGCGGCGGAGGATAACCGCACGAACCAGCTTGTCCTGCGGGAGATGGTCAAACACCTCGATCTTTCCCTCACCATGGCCGCGAATGGCGAGGAAGCATTGGATGCCTTCCGTGCGGAACGGCCGGACCTGATCTTCATGGATGTCTCGATGCCCTGCATGGACGGGCGCGAAGCCACCCGGCGCATCAGGGACTTCGAAGCGAGCGAAGGGGGGCATGTGCCGATCGTCGCGCTCACCGCCCATGCCATGCATGGCGACGATGCCGATATCCTCGCCGCGGGTGCGGATCATTATCTGGCAAAACCGCTGCGTAAATCGCAACTTCTCGGTCAGATCACCGCCGCGTGGAAAGACGGCATGGCCCCACTATGGCCCGGGGCCCCGCGTCAGCCTTCGGGATAGGGCCGCACGAATACCGGTTCTGCCTCTGTGGACAGGTCTTCGCGCCAAGTATAGCCGCCCGCTTCGAAGGCGCGCAGATCGGCGGGGTCGGAGAACCGGTTTTCGACAATGAAACGCGCCATTGCGCCCCGGGCCTTCTTGGCAAAGAAGCTGACGATCTTCGGCCCCTTCCCGTCGTCCTTGTCTTCCATGAAGCGCGGCGTGACCACATCGAGCTTGAGCGCCTTGGTCGGCACGGCGCCGAAATATTCCTGACTGGCGCAATTCACCAGAACCTTGGCACCCACAGCTTCGCCTTGGGCATTCAGCGCCTTTGCAATATCGTCGCGCCAGTATTCGTAAAGCGTGGCACCGCGCCGGGTCTTGAGACGGCTGCCCATCTCCAACCGGTAGGCCTGTATCGCATCGAGCGGTCGCAGCAGCCCATAGAGACCGGACAGGATGCGCAGATGGTCCTGTGCCCAATCCATCGCGTCCTCCCCCAGCGTTGCCGCTTCGAGACCCTGATAGGTGTCGCCCGCGAAGGCATGGATCGCGGGGCGGGTGGCGTCCGCTGTCGGCTCTGTCGTGAAGTCCTTGAACCGGTCACGGTTCAGCCGCGCCAGATCGTCGCTCAGCGACATCAGCGACTTGAGGTCGCGCAGGGGCAGGTTGCGGGCGGTTCGTGCAAGGCTGTCGGCTTCGGCGGCAAAGGCCGGTTCCGTCATCTTCTGCGACCGTTCGCTCCAGTCCAGCCGTTTCGCGGGTGAAATCACCACCAGCATCGCCATTCTCCCTCTGCTTTCGCAGGCTACCTAGCCCGCACCCCGCAGAACGTCCAGAAAGGCGGGGCCGAACCGGGCGGCGCGGCGCTCGCCCAGCACCCGTTCCAGTGTCGTATCGTCGGGATCGCGCAACTGTGCCACCTTGGCCAGTTGCGAGGCGGAGCAGCTTAACGGTTTGTCGGTGCCTTGCGTGCCGCGGGACAAATCCGCCTGAATCTGCAGCAGCCTGTCATAAAGCTCCCCTGCGTTGCGACCTGCCAGCTTTCGGCGGGTGGGATGCATTTCCCGAGCCTCCCCGTTGATCACTTCGAGGAAGGCCGAACCGTAGCTGTCCAGCTTCTTGGCCCCGACGCCGCCGATACGCGCCATCGCGTCGAGGTCGCCGGGCCGGGTCTGGGCCATCTCGATCAGGGTGCGGTCGGTAAAGATGATATAGGCCGGAACGCGCGCCGCTTCGGCCAGTGCCCGGCGCTTCGCCTTCAGCGCGCTGAGCAGGGGCGCGTCTTCGTCCGACACCAGCGCCTTGACCGCAGGGCGGCGTTCGCTCGCCGCGGCGGTGATCGTATCGCGGCGCAGGTCTATGCTGGCCTCCCCCCGCAGGATCGGCAGCGCCGCATCAGTCATGCGCAGCGCCCCGTGCCTTGTGGGGTCAGGGCGCACCAGATCGCGGCCCATCATCTGGCGGAACACGGCCTGCCACTGGCGCTTGTCGTATTCGCGACCCACCCCGAAGGTTGGCAGGTCTGCATGACCCCGCGCACGCACCTTGTCCGTCTCCTGCCCCAGCAGGATGTCAATCAGGTGGCCCGCGCCGAACCATTCATCGGTGCGCAGGATCGCAGACAGCGCCTTGCGCACGGCGGTGGTGCCGTCGAAGACTTCTGCCGGCGTTTCGCAGAGGTCGCAATTGCCGCAGCCCGTGATCGTTTCACCGAAATAGCCCAGCAGGGTCTGTCGACGGCACGCTAGAGCCTCGGCAAGCCCCAGCAGCGCGTTGAGCCGAGCGTGATCGGCCATGCGGCGTTCCG
>NZ_LWGH01000788.1:0-492 GCF_001635395.1 Sulfitobacter sp. HI0129
ATCCTGCGGGGGTTACCGGCAGGGTGGGCCCGGGCGTGCCCGATTGCAAGTTCGCAGCGCAGCGCGTAGGCCATCGCCACCATGAAAGGAGACCCAATGGCAGGCACCGGCTTCGATCTGACCGCGCGGGACGGCAAGGCCCGCACGGGCGTCATTCACACCCCGCGGGGCGACATCCGCACCCCCGCCTCATGCCCGTGGGCACCGCCGCCACGGTGAAGGCCATGCTGCCCGAAAGCGTCGCGGAAACCGGGGCGGATATCCTGCTGGGCAATACCTATCACCTGATGCTGCGCCCCACTGCCGAACGGGTCGCCGCCCTTGGCGGGCTGCATGATTTCATGAACTGGCAAAAGCCGATCCTGACCGACAGCGGCGGCTTTCAGGTCATGAGCCTTGCGAGCCTGCGCAAGCTGACGGAACGGGGCGTGACCTTCAAAAGCCATATCGACGGCTCGAAGCATGAGATCACGCCGGAACGGTCTATGGAGA
>NZ_LWGH01000790.1:0-485 GCF_001635395.1 Sulfitobacter sp. HI0129
CAGACTGGCTTTGTTGTCCGGCGCGATAGCCCCAATGGGAAGCGCTATGCCCGCCGCTACGGCGACGAAAAGGTTGCGTTTGGGTTCGACCTCTCTCCGCTCGTTCGACGCTTCCCGGAGGTTTGTGAGGCCGCTGAGACCGTCCGGGCCGTGGCGTGATCTTCCTCCTCCGCTTCGGCGACAGGTTCGGTCACGGCATCCTGGGCGGTGTCATCCTCTGCAGCCTCGGGCAGTTCGGAGGGGGCATCATCCTGCGCGGCGTTTTCCTGAACCGGCTCCTCCTCCGGCACGTCCTCGCCTTGCGCGAAATCCCGGGCCGCGTCGTCCTGCGGCATGGAAGCCGCCGGCGCCTCTTCCTCTTCGGTATCCTCGGCAAAGCTCGTTTCCTGCTGGGACACGACGGCGCGGATGCGCTGCAGTTTGGCCGCGATGCTTTCCACGGGGCGGGCGGGGGTTTCGTCAATCTCGCCGTCCGGATCCTCTTC
>NZ_LWGH01000791.1:0-1388 GCF_001635395.1 Sulfitobacter sp. HI0129
CGCCGGGGCGCTGATGGCGTGATCCTTCGGGCGAGGTGGCGGGGCGGCGCGGGCGCACCACTTCGGCCAGATCGCTGCGATAGGCGCCATCCTCGTCGTCACCGCTTCCGTTCGATCCACCCATCGCCTGATCGGCCTTCTTGGAGGCGACAGCAGCCCGCAGATGGGCGAAAGCATCCCGACGCGTGGCGCTTTCGGGTTCGTCCATCTGATGATCGGTTTCCGCCATGAGACGGCTCATGTTGGTATCGGTGCCATCCTCGATCTCGGGCAGGACGGCACGCGCGGCGGCGCGCACCGCGGCGTGTTCTTCGGCGCTGCTGTCGTCCGAGGGGGCGGCGGCCTTTTCCGCGGCCTCGTTCTGGGCGGTTTCGCGGGATTTGGCCTGCGCCTCTTTCAAAGCACGGTCATCGGCTTCGACCTGCGCGAGTTCGCGCGCCAGTTCGTCCTCTTCCTCTTTGGTGAGGGAGGAGGTCTTGCGCAGTTCCTCTTCCTTGCGGAGCTTGCGCTGGCGAGCCTTGTTGCCTTCGTCCTGTGCGGCGGCAGGCTTCTCGGCCTTTTGTTCGTCGCCAGCATCGGCGTTGTCTTCCGCCGGGTCGTAGGCTTCGACCTCACCCTTGGCCATCGCGGCATCGAGCGCATCGCGGTTGACGGTGATGATGCGGCCCTTGGGTTCGGCTTCGTCCTCGCCAAGGGGGTCGGCACTGCCGCGCGCTTCTGCGCTGGCGCGCACCTCGGTCCCCGTGGCACTGCTGCGTGGCGCGGTGGCACGGGCGGTTTCAGTCTCTTCTTCCTCGCCTTCGGCTTCATCATCTGCTTCGGCAAGGCCAAAGAGGTTCTGAATGGCGCTCAGGTCGCCCTCGTCGATCTGGCCCGCGCTGCCTGTGCCGTTGGAGGCCCCGAAACGCATCGTACCCCGGCGACCACGGGCATCGGCCTGATCCAGCCGGGCGAGAATGGCGGCAATGTCGTCTTCTTCGTCTTCGTCGTCCTCTTCGGCGCGAGCGGTTTCGTCGGCGGCATCATCGGCATCCAGCGCGTCTTCGATATCGCGGCGGGCAGCCGCGACTGGGTCAGACATCAGAACGGGATCTGCCGTGGCAATGACGTCCTGCGCGTCTTCCTCCGCTTCGGCGGTGTCCTCGGGTTCTTCTGTTTCGGCAGTGGTGGCGTGATCTTCCTCCTCCGCTTCGGCGACAGGTTCGGTCACGGCATCCTGGGCGGTGTCATCCTCTGCAGCCTCGGGCAGTTCGGAGGGGGCATCATCCTGCGCGGCGTTTTCCTGAACCGGCTCCTCCTCCGGCACGTCCTCGCCTTGCGCGAAATCCCGGGCCGCGTCGTCCTGCGGCATGGAAGCCGCCGGCGCCTCTTCCTCTTCGGTATCCTCG
>NZ_LWGH01000792.1:0-1010 GCF_001635395.1 Sulfitobacter sp. HI0129
AGCCCGTGATCGTTTCACCGAAATAGCCCAGCAGGGTCTGTCGACGGCACGCTAGAGCCTCGGCAAGCCCCAGCAGCGCGTTGAGCCGAGCGTGATCGGCCATGCGGCGTTCCGGCGGGGCGAGCCCTTCGTCGATCTGGCCCCGGCGCAGGCGGATATCATCCGCACCGAAAAGCGTGAGCGTTTCGGCAGGCGCGCCATCGCGTCCCGCGCGCCCGATTTCCTGATAATAGGCTTCGATGCTCTTAGGCAGATCGGCATGGGCCACCCAACGGATATCCGGTTTGTCGATCCCCATCCCGAAAGCGACCGTCGCCACAACGATAAGCCCGTCCTCCTGCTGGAAACGGCGTTCCGCCATTCTGCGATCATCGGCCTCCATCCCGCCGTGGTAATGCAACGCGGCATGGCCTTCATCCTGAAGCGCGCGGGCGATCCCCTCGGTCTTTGCGCGCGTGCCGCAGTAGACGATGCCGGATTGCCCCCGGCGGGCCGCCGCAAATTTAAGGATCTGCTGGCGCGGTGAATTCTTGGCCGCGAAGGAAAGATGAATATTGGGGCGATCGAACCCCTGAAGAAAGTGGCGCGGGTCTTCTCCGTCGAACAGCCGCTCGACGATTTCGGCACGGGTTTCGGCATCTGCCGTGGCGGTAAAGGCCGCGAGCGGCACGCCAAGGTCCCGCCGCAGGGCACCGATGCGCAGGTAGTCCGGCCTGAAATCATGGCCCCACTGGCTCACACAGTGGGCTTCGTCCACCGCGATCAGGCGCACGTTCGCCCGGCGCAGCATTCCGGCGGCCGAACCGGCAGCCAGCCGTTCAGGCGCCATGTAGAGCAGTTTCAATGCCCCGCTTTCCAGCGCCTCCCATACGGCGTCCGTTTCTTCCGGCGTGTTTCCGGAGGTGAGCGCCCCTGCCGCCACGCCCGCTTCCTGCAGGCTCCGGACCTGATCCCGCATCAGGGCAATCAGGGGGGATATCACCACCGTCACCCCGTCACGCAGCAGGGCA
>NZ_LWGH01000793.1:0-1186 GCF_001635395.1 Sulfitobacter sp. HI0129
GCTACTCGATTTTGCATCACAATGTTACGTTGCGGCCTTTCATTACCGGTGCAAGATCCGATTCCGGACGAACTCACGCTAAGTGAACGATGCAGCCACAAAACGTGTCCACTAACAGTCCTAAACGACCTTGGGTTGAAATTGAACTCGCTACTCAGCTCCAACCTCAATGTGCAGCAGCCCGTCGACCCGTTCCAAACCTGCCGGAAGCAACAAGTCTTCAAGCCATGCGATTGAACCGCGCCGGGTTTGCCGGAGGCTCCAACTCTTGAGTAGGATGGAGCATCATGAGCAAGACCACGAACAAGTTTTCCCCCGAAGTGCGCGAGCGCGCCGTGCGGATGGTTCTCGACAACGAGGGTCAGCACGGATCTCGCTGGCAGGCGATCACGTCGATCGCAGCGAAGATCGGTTGCTCGGCAAACACGCTGAACGACTGGGCCAAAAAGGCCGAGGTCGACAGTGGCAGGCGCGCAGGCATACCCAGCGACATGGCCGAGAGGATGAAGGCGCTGGAGCGGGAGAACCGAGAGCTCCGGCAGGCCAACGAGATCCTGCGGAAGGCGAGCGCATATTTTGCGCTGGCGGAGCTCGACCGCCGGTCGAAGTGATGGTGGATTTTATCGAGGCGCACAAGGATGCGCATGGGGTCGAGCCGATCTGCACGGTGCTGCCGATCGCCCCTTCCACTTACTATGATCACCTCGCCAAGCGGGCTGATCCCATGCGGCTTTCGGATCGGGCCCGTCGTGATGCCGCCCTGCGGCCCGAGATCAAACGTGTCTGGGAGGAGAACTACAAAGTCTACGGCGTCCGCAAGGTTTGGCGGCAGCTTGTCCGGGAAGGCTTCGATGTCGCGCGTTGCACGGTGGCGAGGCTCATGCGGGACATGGACATTCAGGGCATCATCCGCGGCAAACCGCATCGGACAACGATCCCTGACAAGAAGGTCCCGTGCCCGCTGGACAAGGTCAACCGCGAGTTCCGCGTCCCGGCGCCCAACATGCTGTGGGTCAGCGATTTCACCTATGTCGCCACCTGGAAGGGCTTCGTGTATGTCGCTTTCGTCATCGACGCCTATGCGCGCAAGATCGTTGGCTGGCGCGTCAGCGCCTCGGCGCAGACTGGGTTCGTCCTGGATGCCCTTGAGCAGGCCGTCCATGACCGCAAACCGACGAAGGCCATG
>NZ_LWGH01000794.1:0-313 GCF_001635395.1 Sulfitobacter sp. HI0129
CCTGTATGAACCTGCTAGAGTTTTATTGGTCTGTGGGGTCGTTTGGTGCCCCGTGTCCCGTTCTCATCTGATGGACTATGGATGCCATGGGAATTCATGGGCGTCTACCGATATCTGAGCGGGGATAGGGCAAAACAGGTTCTGCACAGGGGCTTTATTAACGAATAGGGCAAAATATGGGCGAAAACAACGGCACTATTTGTTATAAAATTTTAAGAATACACTATATGTAGATCACTGTTGCAGGCGCGCACGCTTTCCCACGATTTCCCAACTAAATGCATTCACATACTTATCCACAGGATATGTTCCA
>NZ_LWGH01000795.1:0-635 GCF_001635395.1 Sulfitobacter sp. HI0129
ACTATGGCGTGAACGATTTTCCACTCATCGTGCAGGATCGACGCTTCGATCGGTCAGGCCGCATGACCTATAGTCTTGGCATGATGGATCGGATGCATGGGTTCCAGGGGGACCAGATCCTCGTCAACGGTGTGATCCGTCCCAAGCTTACAGTTCCGGCGGGTCTGGTACGCCTGCGTATCCTGAACGCGTCGAATGCGCGCGTGTATGATTTCCGTTTCACCGACGGCAGGCAATTCCACCAGGTCGCGAGTGACGGCGGCCTTCTGGCCCGCCCTCTTGCCATGGCCAGCCTGCAACTCGACGGTGCCGAACGGGCCGAGATCGTGGTCGAATTCTCGGACCGGTCACCTGTTTCTCTTGTCTCGCGCGACATCGGGATGAATGGCGTGATGAACGGGGGCATGATGGGTGACAGGGGCGGCTCCATGATGATGGGCGATAGAGGCATGATGGGCGACCGCGGCATGATGGGGATGGATGGAAACAGTGGTGCGCCGCTCGAGATCATGTCGTTTGATGTAGGCGAAGCTGCGCCCGCCGGCCCCACCCGCCTGCCCACCTCGCTGCCTTCGGATGCGCCCGCACTCGGCGATCCGGTCCGCAGGCGCAATTTCACCCTCAACATGCACACC
>NZ_LWGH01000796.1:0-378 GCF_001635395.1 Sulfitobacter sp. HI0129
CCGCGGGATCGATCCGGTCACTTTCGACCGCGCGCCCCCCGCCTAGGCCGACGACCGCGAGGCCCAGCGCTTCACCATCAATGCGGGTGACGAAGCCGGCATCGGGCGCCGGCACGGGCCGCAGGATGGGCGCTGTCGCCAAGTGAGCTTGCCAATTTTCTACGAAATCGGACGGCCCGCCCAATGCCGCCACCATGCGACCGAACCGTTCAGCGGCCTCGCCCGACTGCACGGCACGCCGAATCGCGCCCGCACCGGCTTCCGCATTTTGGAACAGGCCGCTGCGGGCAAGAAGGATGCCGCCCAGCTCGGCGGAAAGCTCCAGCAGCCGCCCTTCGGCCGCACCGGTCAACACCTCCATCACGGCAGCGATTTCGA
>NZ_LWGH01000797.1:0-1316 GCF_001635395.1 Sulfitobacter sp. HI0129
CGAGATACGCGCGCTGCTCCGTCTCGATCCGGCGCTCCGCCCTTGAGACAACCTCCCAGTCCCGGTCCTCGATCTGCTGCGCGGTCAGGCCCTCTGCGCGCATCTCCTGACGGATTGTCCCTTCCATCGCCCGCACCGCGCCCTCATGATAATGGAACTGCTCGCTGATCGGTTCCGCTTCCATGACGCCATCCCGGCGCAGCACGTTTTCCCGTTCCAAGAGCGTGCCGAGCGCGACATGCACATCGTTGAGACTGTCTCGCGCCTGTTCCAGATCGGCGCGGCGCCCGAGGTTCAGGTTCCGCGCCTCGGCCACTTTGGAGAGATCATTGGCGATCCATTGATGTTCGAGCGCTGCATTTGACGCGCCCGTCTCGATCCGGGCCACCACTTCCGATGTGCTGATCCCTGTGCCCCGTAGTGCCGCGTCAATGCGCGATCTCAGGTCGGGCTCGGCCAGTCGCTCGCGCTGGCTGGCGTCGATATTGGCTTCGGAATAGATCCCGCCCTCCGAGGGGGTCTCTGACAGCGTGGATGATCGCAGCCCCAAGGGCTGCATGTGCTGGACCTGCGTCTGGATCTCGATGAGGCGCTTTTCCAGCATGGGACGTTCCGCGTCAGACTTCTCGGCGATCATGCCCTGCACTCGCGCGAGCTTTTCCGCATAGAGGCTTCTGAGATCCTCGAAGCTTTGATCCTCAGCCATATACACATCTCCTGTTCGGTCCATCTGTCCGCCATGCGCCAGCACCTCGCCCGCGCGGAAGAGTGCCGCGGCAATATTCTCGCGGGCTTCACGCGAAGCCTCCGCGGCAAGCGAATGGTAGACGGTTCTGGTGTTGGCGATCTCCGCCAGCGTCCGGGTCAAGTCGGCCCCCACACGTTCGCGCTCGCGGGGCGCGCGACCCTCTTCTTTCGCGGCGTAGATCTCGCTGGTCCGGGCCGGGTAATGCACGACGCCGCGCTCCACCCGCCGCGTGGCTTCCAGCCGCACGCCGTACTTCTCGGCCTCCTCGACCATGGCGAGCCGGAAGTCGTCATAGTTGAAGCGATGGTTGCGCCCCAGAAAGAAGAACTCGCCTTCCTGCGAGCGACGGTTCAGCACCAGATGCGCATGCGGGTGATCGCGGTCTTCATGCACTGCGATGATGTAGTCGAAATGCCCCTCGTCGGTCTGGAAAAACCGCTCCGCCACATCAGTCGCGATGTCGCGCACATCCTCCCCGCGCGTGCCGATGGGGAAGGACATGAGCATGTGGGTGGTCTGCCCAAGCTTGGGCTTGAAGCCCGCATCCCACCGCTTGGCAAAGCGCTCG
>NZ_LWGH01000798.1:0-9150 GCF_001635395.1 Sulfitobacter sp. HI0129
GCAACAGGAACCACGCCTGTTTCTGCCCCCGAAACCGGCCCTTCCAGATGCGCGGAACAAGATCATGCGGCAGGTCGTAGGTGAGCATGTCCCGGGTCTGCGCCACGACCTCGACAAGCTCCGGGGGCACCCCCGTCTCCTCCACCAATTCGCGCAGGGCGGCCTCGCGCAGGTCCTCGCCGGGTTCCACCCCGCCCTGCGGCATCTGCCACGCGTCGGTGTCCCTGTCCCGCCGCTGGCCGACGAAAACCTTGCCCTCATCGTTGATCATCATGACGCCCACGCAGGGGCGGTAGGGAAGCTTCTCGATCTCTTCTGGTCGCACCGGGGATACCTTTCATCGCAGGCCTTCACAGTAGCGCCTTATCGCGGGCCTTGTACACAGCAGGGCAGCGCGCGGCTTCCGTCGCGGACATCGCGGGGGTGACGCCGCGTTTAACGTGACTCGCAAGGGGACATGGGGTGTTCTGCGCCGCGCAGCGCCTCTGGCAGAAAAGGTTTTTCGATGTCCCACTATCCCCATATGCTCGCACCGCTCGACCTCGGCTTTACGACGCTCAAGAACCGGGTGCTCATGGGGTCGATGCACACCGGCCTCGAAGAAACCAAGGATTGGAACCGCGTCGCAGAATTCTACGCCGAACGGGCGCGCGGTGAAGTGGGGCTGATGGTGACGGGCGGCATCGGGCCCAACCTCGAAGGATCGGTTCTGCCCGGCGCATCCATGATGGTCACGCAGGAAGACATCGACAACCACGCCGTCATCACCCGGCGGGTGCACGAGGCAGGGGGCAAGATCTGCATGCAGATCCTCCATGCCGGGCGCTATGCCTATGGCCCGAAATGCGTTGCACCCTCGCCGATCAAATCACCGATCTCCCCCTTCCCGCCGGCGGAACTGGACGAAGACGGCATCGAGAAGCAGATCGCCGATATCGTCGCCTGTGCCGAACGCGCGCGGGAAGCGGGCTATGACGGGGTGGAGATCATGGGCTCCGAAGGGTACTTCCTGAACCAGTTCCTCGTGACCCATACCAACAAGCGGACTGACCGCTGGGGCGGGGCCTATGAGAATCGCATGCGGCTGCCCATCGAGGTCGTGCGCCGGACCCGCGAAGCGGTGGGTGAGGATTTCATCATCATTTACCGCCTGTCGATGATCGATCTTATCCCCAACGGATCGACCTACGACGAAGTCGTGCAACTCGCGCAGGAGATCGAGAAGGCGGGCGCCACGATCATCAACACCGGGATCGGCTGGCACGAAGCACGTATCCCCACCATCGCAACTTCCGTTCCGCGGGCAGCCTTTGCCTGGGTCACCAAGAAGCTGATGGGCAAGGTGGGCATCCCTGTGATCACCTCCAACCGGATCAACACGCCTGAGGTGGCCGAAGAGGTACTGGCCGACGGCTGCGCCGACATGGTCTCGCTCGCCCGGCCGATGCTGGCGGATGCCGATTTCGTGGCCAAGGCCATGGCTGGAAAATCCGACCGGATCGCCCCCTGCATCGCCTGCAACCAGGCCTGTCTCGACCATACGTTCGGCGGCAAGATTTCAAGCTGCCTCGTCAACCCGCGCGCCTGCCATGAAACCGAGTTGCGGATCGAGCCTGTCGGAACCGCGCGGGCAATCGCTGTCGTAGGGGCCGGGCCTGCGGGGCTGTCGGCGGCGATCACGGCGGCCCAGCGCGGTCACCGCGTTACGATCTTCGACCGAGCGCAGGAAATCGGGGGGCAGCTGAACCTCGCCAAGCAGGTGGCGGGAAAGGAGGAGTTCTGGGGCTTCGTCGATTGGTATCGCAGCATGATCGCCGATCTCGACATCGAGGTGAAGCTGAACACCGAGGTTTCCGCCAACGATCTGGACGACTATGACGAGGTCATCATTGCCACCGGCGTCGTACCGCGCGACCCGCAGATCCCGGGCCAGAACCGCGACAACGTGGTGAGCTATGTGAACATTCTGGACGGAACGGCCACGGCGGGACGCCGGGTCGCCGTGATCGGCGCGGGCGGCATCGGTTTCGACGTGTCCGAACACCTTGTCCATGACGGCGACAGCACGACGCTGAACCTGCCCGAATGGATGCGCGAATGGGGCGTGGCCGACCCCGCCGAACACCGGTCGGGCCTGGCGCCGGAAGGTCCGCAGCCCCATGCCCCCGCCCGGGAGGTCACGATGCTGCAGCGCAAGACGTCCAAGGTGGGCAAGGGTCTCGGCAAGACGACAGGCTGGATCCACCGTGCTTCTCTGACCATGAAGGCGGTGAAGATGATCGCGGGCGTGAACTACGAAAAAATCGACGACGAGGGGCTGCATATCTCTTTCGGAGAGGCACGCGAGAATCCTCAGGTGATCGAGGCGGATACTATCGTCCTGTGCGCCGGGCAGTTGTCGGACCGCAGCCTCGCCGACGCGCTCGAAGCCAAGGGCCGGACCTGTCACGTCATCGGCGGGGCAGACGTGGCGGCCGAACTCGACGCCAAGCGCGCCATCAATCAGGGGACCCGTCTGGCCGCAGCGCTCTGATCCGGGGGGCAGGAGCGCCCCCCGAAACACTTGGCATCGTTCGAAAGAGACGCTACCGCTTTTCGCCGTGCGGCCCAACTGCTGGCCGTGCCTGTGACAGGCCGAGGGTGACAATGCCGATCTGCGTTTTCGATGTTTTTGCGGATGGAACGACCGAGGTTCCCGAGGACAGGGCACTGACGGGTCCCGGCCGATACCGCTGGTGGCACTTCGACCTTGCGGATCCCGAGCTGGCCACATGGCTCGAAGGGGTCCTGCCCCCGATCCCCCGGGGCGCACTGCTGCAACCCGAAACCCGGCCCCGCTGCGACCGGTACGGCGAAGGCATCATGTTGAACCTGCGGGGCATCAATATGAACGAAGGTCAGGATGCAGACCAGATGGTCTCCGTCCGGATGTGGATCGATGACGACGTCGTCATCACGGTACGGATGCGGAAGGTCTTTGCCATTGACGAAATCCGGCAACTGGCGACACAGGGAAAGGTCCCGCGCACCACCGCCGCCTTCATCGAGGCGCTCGTATCCCGGCTGACCCATCGGGTTCAGGACGAGGTGGCAAAGATCGCGCGGCTGACCGAATTTTTCGAAGACGATCTCGAAGACGACAGCACACCCATTCCGCCCGAACTGCCGGAAACCCGGCGCAGCGTGATCAAACTGCGTCGCTATCTCGAACCACAGCGGTACGCTCTGCACCGGCTGGTGGAGATCAACCTGCCCATCATACCCGAGCCGGACACGCTGACCCTGCGGGAACTGGCAAACCGAACGACTATCGCGGTCGAAGAGTTGAACGCGCTGCAGGAGCGGCTCATTACCGTGCAGGACGAACACGACCTGCATGTGGCGCGCAAACAGGCCCGGCACGGCTATGTGCTGTCCGTAGCCGCGGCGGTCTTCCTGCCGCTGGGCTTTCTGACCGGTCTCTTCGGGGTCAACATCGGCGGAATGCCCGGGATCGACGATCCCTATGCCTTCGCCATTCTCTGCGCCTCGATGGCGGGATTGGTGGTGGTGATGGTACTGATCCTCAAATGGGTGCGATGGCTTTGATATCGCGCCCGGAAACGCAGCGTTCACGCGTTTCCACAAGCTGGACGATCCCGTCAATTACCTTGCTACTGTCCCACCCCTGCCCCGATCCTGCCTGAATTCTCGGTCATTGCTGTGCCCTGAAAGAAGAATAGTGATGAAGGAACGGGCATGGATCGCCTCACGGAAATGGAAGCATTCGCCACGGTCGTCGATCAGGGCGGATTCACCGATGCCGCCAAGAAGATGGGCATCTCCAAGTCGGCTGTATCAAAGCACGTCTCTTCATTGGAAGCGCGCCTTGGGGCTCGCCTTCTGAACCGCACGACGCGGCGGGTTTCCCCGACGGAGATCGGGCTTGCCTATTACGACCGCGCCCGGCGGGTGCTGAACGATGCAGGCGAAGCGGATGCGCTGGTGACGTCGATGCAATCGGCCCCCTCCGGCCTTCTGCGCATATCCGTCGCCACGGACTTCGGCGTCAATCACCTTTCCCCCGCCCTGTCGGAGTTCCTGTCCGACTTCCCGGACATCACCGTGAACATGGTGCTCAACAATCGCTACGTCGAACTGATCTCTGAAGGGTTCGACATGGCCGTGCGCATCGGAGAGCTGGAAGACAGCACGCTGCGCGCGCGGAAACTTACGGAAACCACGAAGCGGATGATCGCCTCCCCCAAGTATTTCGAGCAATATGGCAGGCCCGACAAGATCGACGATCTGAACAACCACAAGCTTCTGCACTATTCCAACCAGTCCTCGGGCAATGTCTGGAAGCTGACCGCGCCTTCGGGCGAAAAGCGTCAGGTGCGCACGGCGGGCTGGCTGTCGGTGAACGATGGGCAGTCCCTGCTCAACGCCGCGATTTCCGGTCTGGGCATCGCCTATTTGCCCAGCTTTCTTTATTCCGACGCGATGGAGAAGGGCCTTGTAGAGGATGCCATCCCCGACTTGCCCCTGGAAAACCAAGGCATTTACGCGGTCTATCCACCCGGCCGCTTCACCCAGCCAAAAGTGCGCGCCTTCATCGATTTTCTGGTTCATACCTTTGCCGAAAAAGGCCCCAACGACTGGTAATTCTATATCCGACCTCCCTCGGTGAACTGGGTCGCAAAAGTCAGCGACCTGCCCCCGCCCCCTTTGATAAGGGCGGGGTTTTTCTTCTGCCTCTTGCTGTTTTCCCGCCCAGATTTGGCCCTCATCCTGCGCTAGGGTCCGACCCCGGAAGAAGGAAGACGAAGAAGGGGTTCGCGCCATGGATCTGATCGACTGGCTGACGAGACCGACATGGAGGTCGGAGATCGCCCTGAGCACCCGCCCTCACTCCGCCGGGAGCACGACGGCTTCGACGCGACGATTGGCTTCGCGACCCTCCGGGGTGAGGTTGGAAGCGACCGGAGAGAGATAGCCCATCCCTTCGGCATCCAGCCGCCCGGCCTCCAGCCCGTAGTCCCGGATCAGGCGTTCGCGTACCGATCGCGCCCGCTGGCGTGACAGGCTGATGTTGCCCGCCAGACTGCCCACGGTATCGGTATGCCCCACGAGTGCCACCCGCAGATCGGGATGGTTTTTGACGAAGGCCGCCAGTTCGCCTAGGACCGAGTACTCCCCCGCCTGCAGTTTCGAGGTGCCGGAACCGAAATCGAGCCCCGGCAACAGCGCGTTGCCCTGCGCCAGCAGTGTCTCTGCCAGTTCCCCCTCCGCCGGTATCGCCACTTCCGCCGCCGGAGAGACCTGCCGCAGCGCGGGGGCCGTCCGCTCCACACCGGCGCCATCGCCGAGCGTCCCGGCGCGGATGATCTGCAGATAGGCTGCCGTGGACGACGCGCTGGCCAGAATGGTCACTGCTTCGGTCGGCGGGGAGTCGTCCTCCCCCCGCACCGCGGTGATGAAATGATAGGCACGCACGTTGACGTACATCGCAGGGCCGGGCAGCGTTTCGACGGCAAAGCGGAAATCGAACCCCCCGCATTGTTCGGCCGCGCAATCCAGTACGATTTCGAAACCCGCTTCGACCAACTGGGCGCGCAGGGGCGCCACGATCTGCAGGGGCGTCAGGCCGCGTCCTTCCAGCCGCCAGGCCGCGCGCCTTACCTCGCCATCAAACGCAAGTTGCGCCACCACCCCTTCGGAAAAGACGCCGACCGGCGCGACATAGCGATCGGGCCCCGTATCTCTTTCTGCCGTCAGCTGGGCATTCGACGGCAGTTTGAGTTCCAGCGCCAAGGCACCCTGCGGTAGTATCGCCAGTGCGAACGCGAGGCCCGAGAGCCATGCCCGCATGATCCGGGACGCCGGATGCTTCATCGCGCCTGTGCGTGATATTCGTCGTTCGGTCGCATATCGGTACCGCTGGCCACGCGGTTCGTCATGTTGAAGAACCCCGCGACGCTGGCGATATCGAAAATATCCCGGTCGGAAAAACCGACCTCGCGCAGGGCCTGACGGTCATCTTCCGTCACCGCGGCGCTTTCCCGTGTGAGTTTCACGGCGAAATCCAGCATCGCCATCTGTCGCGCGTCGATCTTAGCCACGCGGTAATTCATCACCAGTGCTTCGCCCAGTTGCGGATCCCCCGACAGGGCCCGCACCGCCGCGCCATGGGCGACGAGGCAATAGTAGCACTTGTTATAGGACGATACCGCCACCGCGATCATCTCACGCTCCAGCTTCGAGAGCGCGGAATCCCCCAGCATCAGGTCGTTGTACATGGCGGTGAAGGCATTCAGCTTGTCGATATCGAAGGCATAGGCCCGCAGGACATTGGGCACCATGCCCAGCTTTTCCTCGCAAACCTCGAAGTATTTGCGCGTTTCCGCCGGCAGGGGGTGGACCATCGGCAGGTCGAGTGCGGTAGGTGCTTCGTTGCTCATGGCGGCATCCTTCATTCTGGTGACGTGCGATAGTGATAGCCTTCGACGCGCTCGAATCCCATCGATCGGTAAAGCGCATTCGCGGCTTCGTTCTCCTTCACGCAGAGAACGGCGATGTCCTGCGCCCCCTGCTCCGCTGCCCAGAAGGCGGCGCGGCGCATGATCCAGCCCGCGACCCCCTGTCGGCGCTGATGGGGCAGAACCTCTATGGCGTGGACCATGCAGACGCCCTCATGCACAGCGGCGAAACCGACGCCCGCGGGCTTTTCGTTCCACCGGGCAAGGATCGATGTTTTGCAGGCGGCCCGGTGCATCACGGCAAGACGCGCGGGGCCGATCCCGGCAGAAGCCCAGATGTCTTCCATGATGGCGAGCGGTTCCCAGATGGCAAAGGCCGTGACCCTCGGAATGGCCTTGTTCGTCAGCGCCGCGATGGGCGCCTTCCACAGGTTTACCGGGTCTTTTACCGCGTATCCGCGTTCCGCCAGCATGGTGTCGAGCGCACGGTCCTCTGCCAGAACCATGAAGAGCGGTTTCTGGCCCACATCCTTCATCGCGGCCTCGGCGGCGGCGATGTCATCCGGCGCGATGACGCCATGCGCGGACGCCGCCGATACCCTTTGCCCCCCGCCCTTGCCTTCGCGCAGGGTCCATGGCCCCTCCTCCCAGCGGCGGGCGGCTGGCCATGTGCCGTCGATGGCAGCCAGCAGGGCGTTCCGGTCAGCGATCACGCAAAGGTCTCTTCGAGGCGGGCGAGCGCTTGGTCGATCTGGTCCTGATCGTTACCCCTGATCACGATATGCGCGCCATATCGGCCATCTTTCTGAAACGGATAGGATCCGAAGGCCAAGGCGGGGAAAGCCTCCGCGATGTCGGAAAGCGGCCCGGCGATATCCCCCTCGCCTCTCTCGACCCGCATGGTTTCGGACAGCAGCGGCGCGCCGCCGGTCAGCGTGGGCAGGATACTGTCCACCATCGCCTCGAACACGGCAGGTACCCCCGCCATCACATGCACGTTTTCCAGAATGAAGCCCGGCGCGGCGGAAACCGGGTTGTCGATCAGCGTAGCACCTTCGGGAATGCGCGCCATGCGCAGCCGGGCGGCATTCAGCTCGGTTCTCGACTTGTCGTAATGCTCTGCCAGAATGGCGCGCGCATCATCGCGCACGTCGATCGAACGGTCGAAGGCGGCAGCAATACATTCGGCGGTGATGTCGTCATGCGTGGGGCCGATTCCCCCGCTGGTGAAGACATAGGTGTAGGCGATGGAAAGCGATTGCACCGCGGCGATAATCGCCCCGTGCTCATCCCCGATCACCCGCGCCTCTTTCAGGTCCACGCCTATATCGCACAGCTTCTGCGCCAGATGGTGCATGTTGCTGTCCCGCGTCCGCCCCGACAGGATCTCATCCCCGATGACAAGCATCGCTGCGGTCGGGTTCGCCATGGGGGTACCTCCTTGAGATTGGCTGACCTTGGGTATAGGCCGCTGCCCATGCGCTTTCAAACCCAACTTGTCCCCGCGCGGCTCGACCGACGCTACAAGCGGTTTCTGGCGGACTGCACTCTGGAAGAAAGCGGCGAAACGATCACGGCGCATTGCGCCAACCCCGGCGCGATGACGGACCTCGCCACGGCGGGCACGCGGGTCTGGCTGGAGCCGAACGACGATCCGAAGCGCAAGCTGAAGTACGGCTGGCGGCTGGTCGATCACGAGAACGGCCATTTCACCGGCGTCGATACCGGCAGCGCGAACCGTCTTGTCGCCGAAGCACTGGACGCGGGGCTTGTTCCGCCGCTCAAGGCCTATGGCACGCGCCGGGCAGAGGTCCGGTACGGAGAAGGCTCCCGGGCTGACTTCCTGCTGAGCGAGCCCGGCCTGCCGGATGCGTGGGTAGAGGTCAAATCCGTCACGCTTTGCCGTGACGGCGCACTGGCGGAGTTTCCAGACAGCGTAACCGCCCGGGGCGCGCGCCACCTTACGGAACTGGGGCGCATGGCCGCCGCAGGCCACCGCGCAATGCTCATCTACTGCGTGCAGCGGACCGATTGCACCGATGTCACCCTCGCGCGCGATATCGACCCTGCCTATGCCGCCGCGTGGGATGCCGCCCGCGCGCAGGGTCTGGAAACCATAGCCCTGGGGACCCACATCAGCCCCCAGGGCATTACCGTTACCGGCCCGCTGGGCTAGGCATCGTGAGTGCAGGTACTGGCACCTCCGGTCCCACCGCGATAAGAAAGGAAAACTATCGATGGAGTATCCGGTGAGCGAGCAGCACCGAGGCCGTCAGACCAAGGACGGCATTCGCATTTACGACCCTTCCGATTTCGCGGGCATGCATGCGGCAGGACGGCTGGCCGCGCAAATCCTTGACGAGATTGCGGAACATGTGACCGTAGGCCAGACGACCGGAGCGCTTGACCGGATGATCGAAAAAAAGGTCGAAGCCGCCGGCGCGAAATCGGCGACCATCGGCTACAAGGGATATGCCCACGCGAGCTGCATCTCGGTCAATCATGTTGTCTGCCACGGCATCCCCGGCGACAAGAAGCTGAAGGACGGCGATATCCTCAATATCGACGTCACCGTGATCGTCGATGGCTGGTACGGCGATACCTCACGGATGTATGTGGCGGGCAAACTCAGCCGGAAGGCGGAGCGCCTCATTCAGGTCACCCACGACAGCCTGATGCGCGGCATCGATGC
>NZ_LWGH01000799.1:0-405 GCF_001635395.1 Sulfitobacter sp. HI0129
TGCTCATAAGTGGGCGACGGATCTTCCAGTTCGGCCTGCGGCAGGCTGGAGGTCGTCCAGGCACCGATGACCGGATCGCTGCCCTGTGTCAGGCAGGCAATCGGGATCTCCAGCGCGAGGCTGGTCACGTTGGAGGTGCCAATCAGTTCGTCGTTGTCGCGATCCTGCACGACAGGTCCGGGACCGCTGCCATACTGGGGCCACATCGGGTTGGCCGGGCCTTGGATCGGTCCGCCCGAGACGTTCACGAGGTCAAAGATCTGGCCAAGGTTCACCGCAAAGGCTTCGGCCCGCTGACCGGCGAAGACACGACCGTCGACGCTGCAGTTCGGGATATCCACGTTGTTGTAGATATACCGGCTCGCATATGCGTCGTAATCCGGCAGTGTTTTCGTGCCGATGTAG
>NZ_LWGH01000800.1:0-1346 GCF_001635395.1 Sulfitobacter sp. HI0129
TGTCGCCGCCCGCTGGGCCGCGGCGCATCCCTGGATCAGCTTCACGCCGGTCATCTCGTCGCCTTCGGACGGCTGGGACGGGCGCACCGGGTTCGTCCACCGCGCGGTGCTGGAGGACATTCCCGACATGAGCAATGTCGAGGTCTATGCCTGCGGTGCGCCGGTGATGATCGACGCGGCGCGCTCGGAATTCGAGGCCGAGGCCGGGCTAGCCAAAGATCGCTTTTTCAGCGATGCCTTCGTGGCGTCGGGCGACGAGGAATAAGTCTGCTTTCGGGCCCGTCCCGCTTTCTGGACTTATTCCGGTCCCCGTGGCACGGTGCGGCCTCGACGGGGTTCTCAAGCGCCGGAGAAGGGTGGAGCTCGGATGACGGGGACAACGGAAAAAGACGGGGGCACGGCGACGAAATCGCGCGCGCCCGAGGGGATGGCGGGGCTGGCCAAGGGCCTGGCCATCATCGAATTGTTCGGGGAAGAGTACCCGGCTGTCACCGTTTCGTCCGCCGCCGATGAAACCGGCATTTCGCGGGCCAGCGCGCGGCGCTGCCTGCTGACCCTGACAGATCTGGGTTATCTGACCAAGAACGGCCCGCGTTTCATGCCGACCCCGCGCATGTTGCGGCTGGGCCTGTCCTATACAGGCGCGATTCCGCTGCCCCAGCTTGCCCAGCATCAGCTTGACGCGGCGCGCGAGGAACTGGGGGAATCCGTCTCGCTGTCGATCCTGGAGGATGGCCGGTCAACCTTTGTCGCGCGGGCCGAGGCGGCGCGGCTGGTCTCCACCGCGATCCGTCTGGGCACCCGGCTGCCCGCCTATGCGGCGGCCACGGGGCGTATCCTGCTGTCGGCCTATGACGACGAGGCGCTGGATGCCTATCTCGACGCGGCGGAGCCGGTGGCCATGACCAAGCATACGGTTACGGACAAGGCGAAGCTGAAAGAGATCATCCGCGCCGCCGGCCGTGACAAGGTGGCCTTCACCGACGAGGAGCTGGAACTGGGCATGGTCAGCATGGCCATTCCGGTCTTCGACCCGGACGGCAAACTGATCGCCTCGATGAGCGTGAGCGCGGCGCGGCCGCGCGTCACCGTCAAGGACATGCGCGAGCACATGCTGCCCATCCTGCGCATCTATGCCGAGGCGCTGTCGCGGTCCCTTTGAACGGTGCCGGCGGGCAAGGCTGCCCGCGTCAGGTCAGCATCATCGTGGTGGTCTGAAGGTTCTTCGCGAATGTTGAATATTACCTGATCCAGGAGAGCAAGGGCACTGCGAGGGCCCAGTCGTCGGCCGGTCTCGAGGATCTGGCGCAGCGACAGGCCGGGTCGAGTTCCATGCTCGTACTTTT
>NZ_LWGH01000801.1:0-842 GCF_001635395.1 Sulfitobacter sp. HI0129
TTGGGCGGGTTCTTTTCAGCCGCGCATCGTTTGCAGCGATAGATAGTTGCCCACGGCCCGCGATACTCAGCCCCGTCCCATATGTGGCCAAGAATGCGGCAGATCAGGCGTTCCATGGTGCGGCTTCAACGCCATCAAACCCCGGCTCAATATCTATGGGATTGCGAGGAAGCCAAGTGGGACCGGTCAAGCCGTCGTATTCAGTTATCGTAATTATCTTGGTTGCGGTCCATACAAAGACAGGGTGACAGTCAGCACCGCCATATCCGTTGACGTACTCGTATGATAGAAAAGGCTTGGCGACCTCCCATGAGATAACTTTGTTCAGTGGTGCGGCATTGAAATTTTCGTCTTTGTCGCTGTTGAACCTGTCTCGGTAATGCGGGCCAATCACGACAGCCTCGATCGTCTCATCGCCCGCGATGTTCTCAATCCAATCGGATATTACAGCCATGTTTTTTCCTTTCACCGTGGGTGGGTTCCATCGTGTAGAAATTCTATCCTGAAAGTCGGCTAATGCCACCGCGCGAACGTGCGCATCCATCTGGCGGTCTTCGAGCGGAGAAACGTAGTCACCACGCCGACTGCGGCACCATTTGCACTGACATGCCCCGCACGTACATTCGTTCTCAGGGCCACATATCTCGCAGAGCATATCGGTCTCCGGTGTTGGGTGGACAGGGCATCAAGGCCCGCAAGTTGTCGATCACTATAGGCCACTGATAACAAACGGTTTTTGCTATTTAGGCACCGAAATTGCGGTTTCCTGTCGATCGGTAAGTGCCTGCCACACTTTCCTGATTTGTTCACCGTTTGTCAGGGGGGTCTGCCACACAAAACTG
>NZ_LWGH01000802.1:0-577 GCF_001635395.1 Sulfitobacter sp. HI0129
GCTCGCGGCGCAAGGTCAGGTGCGGACCGCCGACGCAAGGTATGGGGCCGCAAAGACGCGTCACGACGACTTGGTCACTCTCCGTGACCGCCTGTCGGAGCGCAGTTCCAGGTTGGCGCTTGCATTGGGATTGGGGGAAGATGCGACCCCCTCAGCCTTCAGCGCGCGTCAGCAGGCACTGACCGCAGCGGCTGAAGCGGCAGCCGAGCTTTCCAATGCGAAAGAAGCGTTGAAAGCCCGTCTTGCCCATCAGGAGGTGGCCCGCGATGCGCTGATTGATGCTGCGCGGCCCCTTGGACTTGACCGAGCGAATGGTGATCTGCCCGCGCAGGTGCAACGCGCATTGACGTTGGAGGATAGTGATCGCAAGGCTTGGGCCAAATGGCAGGAGGGCGAGAAGACCATAGACAAGCTGGATAGCAAGTCAGCGGAATGCCAAACCGACTGCGAAACGGCGCAGGTGAATCTTGACCAGTTGACCGCGGCACTGCCATTGCCGGATCGCTCGCTTGAGGCGATTCGAGCCGCCCTGCCGCACCTGCGCAGCCTGCAGCAGCTTTATGGCGAGCATCGAAAG
>NZ_LWGH01000803.1:0-757 GCF_001635395.1 Sulfitobacter sp. HI0129
GGGGTCGGGTGCGGGCACCGCGTTCACCACGGCGGGGTGATTGGCCGGGTCCGCGACGGGCCGGTCGGCGGAAGCGATGCGCGCGCGGGCGAAATCCGCCGCCGCCAGCGTCGCCCCGGCGGTTGCCGCGACATCGAGCGTGACAGTGCCCATGGTCAGGATCGCGCGCCGCCCGCCGCCTTCGATGGACACGCCGTCGAACGGGTTGAGCGCCAGCACCGATGACAGGTCGATACTGTCGCGCGCGGGGTCGAAATCCGTGATCTGGCCGAGCGTGCCTGTGGTGAGCGGTGCGGCAAAGACGAAGCTGTCATTCCCCGCGCCGCCGGTCAGGACAACGCCCCCGTGCCGGGCAAGCAGCATGTCATCCGCTCCGCCGCCTGTAAGCGCGTCGGAACCGGGCGCTGGTTTGCCCGGTGCCGCCGTAGCTGGCAAGCTCTACATCCAGACGGCTCACGCCCGGTTCCGACGCGCTGCCGGTAAAGACAGCGAGGCCGGTGTCGGTTTCCCGCGCGGCAAGGGCGGCGATGTTTGCCAGCGCGCTTTCGGGGCTGTCGGCGACATGGGCCAGCGGGTGCAGCCGCCCGCCGGGCAAGAGCGCCATGAGGCTAAGCCCGTCATCCGCCCCCCCGGCGAGCACGAAGACGTCATCGCCGCGGGTGACGATATCCAGCGCGGTGACCCCGGCAAAGCGGCTTTCGCGGGTGTCGAGCAGGTGATCCGTAAGGGTCATCCCCCCGCCCGCGTCGAGCGAAAA
>NZ_LWGH01000804.1:0-461 GCF_001635395.1 Sulfitobacter sp. HI0129
AACGATATCGTCGGCCGCTCGATCCCTTCGGCCTCCCGCAGCAGGATGCTGGCGTGGCGGTTCTTTGGCGGGGGGCTTTTCGCGCTGGGGGTGGCGGCATTTGTCAGTCTGACGTTGGATATTCTGCCCAACCTCAAGGCCTATGCGCTGATCTTCGGGCTGGCGGCCCTTCTGATGCTGCTGTCCTCGTCGCTTTTCGTGTCAGCCGGTGAGCCGCCCATGCCCGCGAACAGGGACAAGAGCAAAGCACCGCAGGATGCGCGTTCGTTCCTGGGCTGGCAGGTTCTGACGAACGACGGGCGGTTCCGCCTGTTTCTCTATTCCCAATGGCTGGGCGGTGCGACGCTGATGGCGCTGCCCTTCTATGTCGTTGCGGCGGATCAGAGCGGTCTGACGGCGGCGGATGTCGGCGTGCTGCTGGGTGCCCAGACGGCGGGCGCGCTCGCGTCTAACCCGCTATG
>NZ_LWGH01000805.1:0-370 GCF_001635395.1 Sulfitobacter sp. HI0129
AAGACATACATAAGGTCCGACAGAATCCCTACGACGAGGCCGATCAACCCGAAGATGAACAGCGTTCCGAAAACGATCGGATAATCCCGCGCCACCGCAGCCTCGAACCCCAGACGTCCCAACCCGTCGAGGGAGAAAATGGTTTCGATGATCAGCGAGCCTCCGAAGAAAACCCCGATGAAAACGGCCGGAAACCCCGCGATCACGATCAGCATCGCGTTGCGGAAAACATGCCCATAGAGAACCTTCCGCTCGCTCAAACCCTTGGCCCGGGCGGTCATGACATAGTGCTTCTTGATCTCGTCGAGGAAGCTGTTTTTCGTCAGCAGGGTGAGCGTGGCAAATGCGGAGATCGTGGAGGCGAGCACCG
>NZ_LWGH01000806.1:0-426 GCF_001635395.1 Sulfitobacter sp. HI0129
GTGCACCCGGGTCGAAGGCCCAGATCGCCTGCTCGGGCACGTTGTAGAGCCCGCTCGCGGCCACGACGGGTTGCGGCGCTTCGGACAATATGCCGATGGCAAACTGCCGATCCGCGTGGATGGCAAGCATTTCGCGCCAGATGAGGGTCCGCTCGGCTGTGTTCCTCGCTGAATTCCATGCGCGGGAAAGGGCCATCAGCCGTTTGGCCGCCGTCATGTCCGGGGGTTCCCCCGCTTCGCCGGAGGTTTGATAGTACTGTCCCCATTTCGGCCAGGAAAAGAACTCCTGATTGGTGGGAGCGAGGTACATGGGCGATGTGTCCGCGGTGGGCAGGCCGTTGTCCCAGCCGAACCAGACGGCGGCCATGCTGACCCCGGCGTAGACGCGGTTGCGCAGGATGTCCCGGTCCAGCGGGCGCAGGATCA
>NZ_LWGH01000807.1:0-799 GCF_001635395.1 Sulfitobacter sp. HI0129
AATGCCACGATGCGATTGCAGATCGCGGTGCCCATGCCGTCATCCCGCCCCGCAAGAACGCGAAGCCCTGGAAGACGATCACCGCCGGAGCCGTGGCGCGAAATGAGGCCCTGCGCGCGGCGAAATACCTGGGCCGCGCGCTCTGGCGACGATGGAGTGGATACCACCGCCGAAGCCGCGTCGAGACAAAGATGCATTGTATCAAGTTGCTGGGCCAGCGGCTCATGGCACGGGACTTCGATCGACAGGTCGCCGAACTCCAGGTCCGCATCGCCGTCCTGAACGGCTACACCGCGCTCGGAATACCCGTCACGGAAGCTGTGGGATAAGTCCGTCCGGGGAAAGGGGAACCTCGGCCTTAAGCCGATTTGTGCATCAGAGCCCTTGACACTAATAATTAGCTATCTATGTTTTTTCCCGGCGATGGTTCCCCGGAAGAGGAGCCGGATTTCATCGCTGCATCAAACTGGAGGAAATTCATGTCACGGACAGCCAATTTGGCCGGCCCGCGTTCGCGGACCGGAATGGTGGTGCTTTGCCTCGCTCTGACCGCGGGCTTCGCCCCGCTCGCGTCGGCGCAGGAGCAGCCCGCCTTCAACGAACATGCGGGAACCCTGCCGGACGGGACGGCATGGCTGATCCGCGTGCCCGAGAACTGGAATGGTCGACTACTCAGGGATCTGGATTTCGCCAGCAACGTTTCGGTCGCGTCAGCGGTCCAGCGGTATGACGACCTGCTCGGTCGTGGCTATGCCTTCGCCGGGCTCGCCCGGCACCCGCTGCGCCTGTGGCAATACGA
>NZ_LWGH01000808.1:0-975 GCF_001635395.1 Sulfitobacter sp. HI0129
TTGGAAAACAGATGTGATGTTCTCAGTCGGGTCACTATCGCAAATCACAAAAGCCGCCAAAGAAAATCCAAAGCGGTGATGCTTGCTGTCATCAAGGTAGATAAACGCCATGCTGTTGAAGTAAGTACTGTTGGAAGGCGCTTAAAGGGTGTGCGTGTCGCTTGCGCAAGTTCGGTAAATCGTTTGCCTCGTAAATGTCAGCTTCGGGTCGCTGCGCCGCAGCAATCCAACGCCATGATGAGCGTCAGGTAAGGGCCGCTCAGATATTTTCGGCCCCAAGACGATGGCTGATGCTTCGACGGAACCGCCGGCGGCTTAGAGCGCAGAATTGCAGGTGTACCGTGTCATAAAAAACGTCTTGGTGTCTGGAGTAACTTCAACGAGCCTTCCAAAGCATCAGGCTTGCGAGCGAGAGTATGCGGATCATCTCAACGATCCGTGCCGGATCGAACTGAAGCAAGCCCAGATGCGCGCCTTCATTGCGGATTACCCAGAGAGATAGAAGCGCTCGCAATACCGGGCTATGCGGTCCTCCGGCGTTGATGCGTGCAATCTGGGCCAGCCGGCGCGGCAGAGATTGGCGGTTCGTGTTCGTAAGTGCATAGTAACGATCAAACATCGCCCCGAGATCGACTGGTCCGTTGGTGTTAAATATTTTCTTCAACTTCCGGGGTAGCGTATCCCCCCGCGGCTCACGGCCCTGATCCCTCAGAACTTCATTCGCGATCATTTCGCAAAGGGTTGCGAAACCAACAACCTCTGCCGACGACGCTGCGCGATGAACGGGATCATCGCGGTTTTGCAAATCAACCAGCCGCCGAAAATGCCAGTAGTACTGGTAGAGGCCGCGTTCCTCCAGCCAATCGCAAAAACCGTTCAACTCGGCCTCGCTGACCGGGAAGGGGTTCGGCAGTGAAGCCAGTGACTCATCCGCCCAATGCTTGAGCGACCGGACCGTCAGATCGCGCTGCTCTT